>CAVBHI010000339.1:0-2199 GCA_963595115.1 bacterium | reverse complement strand
GGGTCAATTTGATTGATGATGCCGATTTGCTGCAAGATCGTCGTGCGGACCACACCGGTATGATAGAGCGGCTGCTGCCGTATGCCGATAAAATTATTGAGGATAAAGCGACCGCATTCGACGAATGATGCGGAGGCACTGTAATATACTTGTAGTATTCCGGCTTGGGAAGAAAGGAGATAGGATTGCAGTGCTGCACTACATGACAACGACAAGACGAGACAGGGAACACCGGCTTTGGTATGGTGTGGCGGCGATGCAGGGAGGACGGGTGCAGGAGCGCTTGGATGGCTTGACGATGGATAGCGGCAGCATCCGCCGACTTGTGCAGCGGCTGAATGACGGACACGCCTCTTTGATGCATTTCACAGAGATTGCAGAGGACTTTTTGGCGCATCCTCTCCGATGACGGCAGAACCTGCATCTCATGAGGAGAACATATGACTATTTTGGATATTGCGTTGATCGGAGTTGGATTGAGCATGGATGCCTTTGCGGTTTCGATTTCCAACGGAATGGTGTACCGAGGTCTGACAAAAGGCTATCGGGCGGCGATGCCGGTCTTTTTCGGTGGCTTTCAGATTTTGATGCCCTTGCTGGGCTATTCGCTGGGCAGCTTGTTTGCTGCATGGATCGATCGCTATGCGGGAATTCTCATCCTGCTGATTTTGGGATTCATTGGCGGAAAGATGATTTGGGATGGCGTTCATAAGGATGGGGAAGAATGTACCCAGACGTCGGCGGACAATCTCTCGTGGCAGGTACTGTTTTTGCAGGCAATTGCTACGAGCATTGATGCCTTCGCCGTCGGCGTCGGATTTTCGGCTATGCGCGTTGCGGTTGTTCCTGCCTCGCTGCTCATCGGCGTCATTACGTTCACACTATGTTGGGTGGCGATTGCGATCGGCAAGGCGTTTGGTACGCTGCTGGAGGACAAGGCTCAGATCGTTGGAGGCATTATTTTGGTCTTGATCGGAATCAAGAACTTCTTTGGATAACGAATACGGTGTGCGGCGGATTGGACAAACCGTCTCCGCACACCGCTTTTTTTGCGATTATTTGCCGGTGGATTTTTGCTGTCTGGTACTGTTTGGGATCTGCCTTCCGGCGTGATCGATGGTATAGTTGTCGGTATAAATCAGCTCACTGACTGGAACGAAGGAAAAGCCCTGTTCTATGAGACCGTCGATTACATCCGGCAGAGCAGAGGGGGTATTGACGGCGGCGTTGTGGAACAAAATGATGCTGCCGTTTTCCGCTTTGCTGCACACGCGGGAGACAATTTCCGATGGGGCGGGGTTCTGCCAATCCAAACTATCAATGTTCCACTGAATGCTGTACATGTTCATCTCGCGCAGAGTGGACACCACTTGGTCGTTGTAGTCGCCAAAGGGTGGACGAAATAGGGTTGGGGTTGTGCCGGTGACGGCAGCAATTTTTTCGTTGCATGCTTGGACTTCCTGCCGGATTTGGTCGGAGGAAAGCTCCGTCATATGCGGATGCGTGGACGAATGATTCATGACCTCATGTCCGGCATCGGAAAGCGCTTTCACGGATTCGGGATATTTGTCAACCCATTCCCCCACAACAAAAAAGGTGGCGCGGATGTTGTGCTCGCCGAGAATATCAATGAGCTGTTGGGTGTCCTCGTTGCCCCATGCTGCGTCAAAGGTGAGAGAACAGACCTTGTCGGGGCGGTCTACGCAATAGATGGGCAGGTCGCGCGTGGCGGCAGAGGCACGGCGTGCGCTGGCTGCTTTGCCGACTGTCAGACCGAGAGCGGTAATGACGGCGATACCGAGGAAAACCCATTTGACGTTTTTGATGGAAATGATGTGAAAATGAATCATTCCGACACCTCCTCTGGTCAGCGTATTCGGAAGAGGTTGGACGATATGACGGGGATGGTGAAAGCAAGAGATAGGGTGTGGCGTAAGCAGAAAAAATGCACAATATAGGCAGGTTGTCGATAGTATAATAAAAATAAGAAGGATTTTTCTGTTATTTGAGCAGAAGTGAGTGTTTCATAATTATTGACAAATGAAACAGGAATCGGTACAATGAAAAGGGCTGTCTTTGCAGCCGGTTATTTGAATGGGAAGGCGGAGCAAAATATCGTGAGAGAAACAGAACAACTGACAATTGGGGAACGGATAAAACAGCTGCGACTGGAGCGCGGACTGACCCTCCGACAGCTTG
>CAVBHI010000338.1:0-3975 GCA_963595115.1 bacterium | reverse complement strand
CCTCCGTCACCGCCCGTGCGGTCTCTTCCGCCTCCGCTGCCTTTTTGGTCTTACGCGTTGTCTTTTTCGTTGTTGTCTTTTTCGCGGCGGTTTTCTTTTCCGTGGTTTTCTTGCTTGTTGTCTTTTTGGTGGTCTTTTTCGCGGTTGTCTTCTTTGCCGCAGTCTTTTTGGTCTTAGTCTCGCCCTCGGCGCTCTCCTCCGTTGTTGTCTCAACCGCCTCGGTCTTCGGCTCTTCGGTCTTTTTCTTGCGCGGTGTACGCTTGCTGACGAACTTGGAGTAACCACAGCCCTCCTTATAGCATACCAGCGTCGTTTCACCGGTTTCGCGATCGTAATGACGGAACAGCGGACCGTCGCAATCCGGGCAGCGATCCTTTGTCGTCTTATCCCATGTCATAAACGAGCAAGTCGGGTTTTTCTCACAGCCAAGGTAGCCAAAGCCGCGCTTGGATTTCTTCTTGACCACACGTGCGCCGCACAGCGGGCATTCCACGCCGGTGTCCTCGACGATCGGCTTGGTAAACTTACACTCTGGATAGCCCGGACATGCCAAGAACTTGCCGAAGCGACCGTATTTGATGACCATCTTCCGTCCGCAGTTTTCGCAGACCTCGTCTGTCTCCTCCGCCTTGATTTCCACGCGCTTGCCCTCCATCTCGGTCTCCGCCTTTTGCAGCGCAGCGTCAAAGCCGTCATAAAAGCGGCGCAGAAGCGCAATATAGCTCAGCTTGCCCTGCTCCACCTCGTCCAGCTCATTTTCCATCATGGCGGTAAAGCGCAGGTCTGTGATGTCCGTAAACTTGTCAACCAGCAGCGCGGTGACTCCCTCGCCCAGCGAGGTCGGCTTTAGGGCACGGCCTTCCTTTTCCACATAATCGCGATCAAGAATCGTCGAAATCGTCGGCGCATAGGTAGACGGACGTCCAATGCCCTTTTCCTCCATCGCCTTGATGAGTGAGGCTTCTGTGTAACGCGCCGGCGGCTGCGTAAAGTGCTGCGCCGGTTCGAGCTTGGTGCAGCGCAGCGCATCTCCCGCAGCAAACGCCGGAAGCTGCTTGCCGCCTGCCTTATTCTTTTCCTCTTCCTTCGCGTCGTCCGTAGACTCCTCATACACGGCGGTATAGCCCGCAAAGGCTACCTGATGTCCGGTCGCGCGGAATACATAGCCCTCGGACAGAATATCCGCGGATACCGTGTCCAAAATCGCCTCTGCCATCTGGCAGGCGACAAAGCGACTCCAAATCAGCTTATACAGCTTATACTGATCGCTGCTCAGATACTCTTTCACGTCGTCCGGCGTCAGCGTGACATCCGTCGGACGAATGGCTTCATGCGCATCCTGTGCGCCGTTTTTGGTCTTGAACACACGGGTTTTCTTCGGATAATATTCCTCGCCGTAGCGACCGATGATAAACTCCTTTGCCGCCGCCGTCGCCTCATCGGACAGGCGCAGCGAGTCGGTACGCATATAGGTGATCAGACCGGTCAGACCGTTTTCTCCCAGCTCAATGCCTTCGTACAGCTGCTGTGCGGTGGACATTGTGCGCTTCGGCACCATGCCCAGCTTCCGCGATGCCTCCTGCTGTAACGTCGAGGTCGTAAACGGCGGTGCCGGTGTCTTTTTCTTCTTGCCCTTCTTGACCGTATCCACCACAAATGGCTTTCCGGTCACGGCATCCACAATCGCCTGCGTCTGCTCCTGTGTTTTCAGCTCAACCTTTTTGACTTTTTCTTCTTTATTTCCGTAGAAATAAGCCGTAAACGCACCGCCGTCCTGCGTCATCAGATGAGCATCCAGCGACCAGTACTCCTCCGGCACAAACGCGCGGATCTCATTTTCCCGATCCACGACCATTCGCGTCGCCACCGACTGCACACGACCGGCTGACAAACCGCGTCGTACCTTCTTCCATAAAAACGGCGACAGCTTATAGCCGACCAGACGATCCAGCAGACGGCGCGCCTGCTGTGCATCCACCAAATCATGGTCAATGTCGCGCGGGTGTGCAATGCCGTCCTGCACCGCATGTTTGGTTATCTCGTTAAAGGTCACACGCTTCGAGCGGCTGTCACCCAGATAGAGCAGCTCCTTCAGATGCCACGAAATCGCTTCGCCTTCGCGATCCGGGTCGGTTGCGAGATAGACAAAATCGCTGTCGTCCGCCGCCTCGCGCAACTCGTTGATGATTTTATCCTTTCCTTCGATCGGAATGTACTCCGGCTGAAAATCGTGCTCAATATCAATGCCCATCGTCTTGCGCGGCAAATCGCGCAGATGTCCCATGGACGCCTTGACCACATAATCCGTGCCGAGGTATTTGCCGATCGTTTTTGCCTTTGCGGGAGACTCCACAATGACCAACTTTGACATGAACGTCTTCCTCCTGATTGGCTTCCCGATGCATAGGGAAGCAGAAATAAATATAGTAGCAGACACACAAAATGCCGCTCATCGGGCATCGTGTCTTTCGGTTATTCGAGTATTTGTACGGTTGCTCCGGTTCTCCGGATACATCCGTTGATTTCCAGCATAGTCAGACACGCCAGTGTTTGCGATGCGGTCAGCCCTGCCGATTCAATGATGGCATCCACGCAGTCTGCGCCGCCGCGAATGCTGCACAATACCGCCCGCTCTTCTGCTGACAGCGCAACCTCTGCCTCCTTTGGAATCGGCGCTTTGAGCCTCTCGCCGCTCTCCACCGGTTTTGGATCAACCGGCTTACTGCGCGGCGGTGCTTCCCGATGCACCGGCGTGAGCCGCTTGCTTTCCTCCGGATAGTGCGACAGCACATCCGCCGCACAGGTAATCAGCTCTGCCCCGCCCTCGCGCAGCAGACGGTTCACACCCGCGCTCTGCGGCGAGTTAATGTTGCCGGGCACGCCAAAGACATCCCGCCCCTGATCCAGCGCCCGATCCGCCGTAATCAATGCGCCGGATTTTTTTGGCGCTTCAATGACAATCACGCCGCGGCATAGACCGCTCATAATACGGTTTCTCTGCGGGAAATGCATTGCGCGCGGCTCTGTACCCGGCGGGTACTCGGAAATCACCGCGCCATTTGCAATGATGTCCGCCATCAACTGCTGATGTGCAGGCGGATAACAAATATCCAGACCGCAGCCAAGCACAGCCACCGTCATACCTCCGGCATCCAGTGCGCCCCGATTGGCTTCTCCATCAATGCCCAGCGCCATACCGGATACCACCACACAGCCTGCCATTGCGAGCTGACCAGCAATCCAATGCGCCGCTCCGCACCCATACTGCGTCGCACGCCGCGTGCCGACCATACCAATCGCCACCGTCCGCTCCCAATTGGGCAGCGTACCGCGTACATATAAGACCAGCGGCGCATCACTCAAATCGCGCAGCGGCTGCGGATACGCTTCCTCTTCTATGGACACCACGCGGATATGAGCTTTTTCACAGTCGCGCAGAATAATCTCCGCGTGCTCGGTTCCCTTTTGGCTCAGCGACTCCAGCTGCCGTTTTCCTATGCCGTGAACCGCACGGTATTCGGCTTCCTCGGCGCAGTATACTGCCTCCGCCGAACCGAAGCGTTCCATCAATCTCAGCCGAAGCTCCGGCGGAACGCTCGGACGCTCCGCCAGCCAAATGGCGTATTTTTCCCTCGTCATACCCCTCTCCCCTTTTAGAAATCTGTACGGCTCATCTCATACATTACGATGGATGCAGCGATGGAGGCGTTCAGTGATTCTGCGCGCCCCATCATCGGGATAATAATCTGTTTTTCACTCAATGTCAATCCCTGTTCGGAAACTCCGCGCCCTTCGTTGCCGATAATCACCGCCGC
Source organism: bacterium (assembly GCA_963595115.1). Classification (GTDB taxonomy): domain Bacteria; phylum Bacillota; class Clostridia; order Oscillospirales; family Butyricicoccaceae; genus Butyricicoccus_A. Next base: position 160 of record CAVBHI010000338.1, on the reverse strand, counting down.
GCGGCGCAGATTCACGCTCGTCAGCGGGACGCTTGTGGTGTGCAGCGCGGTGGCATACAGCGGCACGTTTCGCTCCTTCAGCCACGCCGCCGCGTCCGTCAATGACGCCGCCGCAACCGGAATGCGGAACACCGCGCCCATCGTCGCACGCACCACCTTG
>CAVBHI010000337.1:0-2237 GCA_963595115.1 bacterium | reverse complement strand
GGTAAGTACCGCATCCGAGCCCTTATAGCCTGTAATCATCACTTCGCCGGTTTCGTCATTCGGCTGGAACGTATAATCACCCAGACAGATGACCGTGCTCTGACTGGGCACAGTTGCGTTTAGCGCATCCCAATCGTTTCCTGCACCGCAATAGTATATGGTGTCCAGCTCGTTGCAATTCTGAAAAGCTCTGGCATGAATTGAGGTCACACCTTCCGGAATCGTGACTTCCTTCAGGCTAGCGCAGCTCTCAAACAAACCTTTCTCAATTTTCGTTATCTTCTTTGGAAGCGTAATCGACTCCAAGCCGCATTGATAGAAAGCAGCTTCCCCAATGCTTTCTATCGTGTCCGGAAGGGTGATTTTCTTCAGGTTGACGCACTTAACGAAAGTGCTACCTCCAATGCTCGTCACACTGTCTGGAATATCAATTTCTTCCAGTTTGCTGCACGATTGAAATGCGTTTCCACCAATGCTTGTAATGCCATCTGGAATCGTAACCTTTTTCAGACTTGTACAATTTGCAAAAGCATTCGATGCAATACTCTTCAGTTTACTCGAAATCGTGATTTCTTCCAAACTGGTACACGAATCGAAGACCTGCGACCCGATGCTCGTCACACTGTCCGGAATTGCAACGTTCTTCAACTTGCTGCAATATATAAACGAAGCTATTCCAATGCTGGTCAAGGTCTTTGGAAGCGTAACACTTTCCAGATCGGAGCAACTGTAGAATGCCGCTTCTCCTATGCTTGTAATACCCTCTGGAATCGTGACCGAGGTCAGCCCGGAATATCCATAAAAGGTGCCGCTGTTAATGCTGGTTACTTGACGACCCTGATACTCTGCGGGAACTGTAATCTCTGTCTCCGGAAGCGGATTTACATTATATCGGACAATACCTACTTTACCGGTTTCAGCATCAATCGTGAAATTATAATCCCCCAGACAAATCACCGTGACGCCAATCGGCAGACCACAGTTTTCCTTGCTGATCGCATCCCATCCCGTGGACTTTTTGCCATCATAATACACGGTTTCCAAGTTTGTGCAGCCGTCAAACGCATCCTTGCCGATGCTGGTGATGCTAGTCGGAATCGTGACCTGCTGGACACCGCTTCCCTGAAACGCCTCGTCGCCGATGCTCGTTATCGGATAGCCGTTATACGTTGCTGGAATCGTAATTTTCTTATCCAAACCGTTGTACTTCACAATGGTTACTTCGTTAGTCTCTTTGTTCATCGTGAACTCATAATCGTCCATATTCAGACAAACGACAGCAACCTTCTTCGGCAGACCGCAGCCATCCTTGCTGATCGCGTCCCACTGCTCCTGTGTGCCGCCATAGTATACCGTGGTCAGATTCGTGCACTGGGAAAAAGCGCTCGACTTAATTTCCTCTACGCTCTTGGGAATCGTGATTCTACGGAGCTTTTTCGCATCATTAAACGATCCGATGGCTATGACGGTTGAGCCATCCATTGTATCCGGAATCACAGCCTCTTCTACACTGGATACGTCTCCCGTACAATACACCATGCAACCGCTATTTCCGGCAGTCGAGGTATAGGTTTGCCCCGTAAGCCATATTGGGTAATTCGCTTTTTGACCGCTATTGTCGGAATTCTCAGACAAATCAAGAGACCCCGATTGGGTATTATCCCCGAACGTTTCTTCTTTCAAGCCGTCGTCGTTCCGTGTTATGTCGCTGTTGCCCGACGAATCGCCCGTTTCCGAAACCACTGAGATGGCATTCTGATTGTCATCGGATGCCGTAAGCTCTGCCGCCATTGCCGCCGGTGACAGAATACTCGCCGTCATGCTCAGCGCCAACAGACTGCTGCACACTTGTTTCTTCATGTTCCTCCTCCTTTTTTGTCGCGTTTCTATCCTGCGATAGATTTTTCGTTTCATTTGGATTGTAGCGCATTTTTGAACGGAATACAAGATTTTATATAAAGTTTGCAGGTTCTATTCCAAGTCTTTTACACAGATAGTACGAAAGTGATATGTCATTATTTCAACGATTCGCAAGGCAATACAAAACCCCTCCTGCCTGCGCAAGAGGGGTTTCGTCTCGATTTGTTGTTATTCTCCTCCGCTGAAATCGGAATCGGAGCCCTGTTCCGTTACCTGCGTTACCTCGCCGTCCGCGTAAATCCAATTGGTTACGTTGTCCTTGGAATCCGTAACGCGGATGTAGAAGGTAGTGATCTCCTCCTTGCTGGTGAAGGTCG
>CAVBHI010000336.1:0-2628 GCA_963595115.1 bacterium | reverse complement strand
ATGGAGAGTTGGCTGAGTGGTCGAAGGCGCACGACTGGAAATCGTGTGTGCGTGATGAGCGTACCCAGGGTTCAAATCCCTGACTCTCCGCCAAAAGAAAAAGAATGGAAACGATATTGTTTCTGTTCTTTTTCTTTTTTCTTCAGAATAATACACCTTGAGCTGCTACTATTTGTTCCTCTCAAACAGCGCTTAAAGACCCGAGACATACACCTCCCGCCAGTTCCGGTTGATGGTTCTGGCGGGAGTTTTGACGATGAAACTTCATGGATTGAAATACTGGGAAATCATGCGAAGCTCCTCCGGATAGATACAATGAGGGAAGATATTGTGCTCAACCCCATACAGACAGTCAGTAAAATTCATCCAGCGGATACTGGAAATTTCGGATTTCTGAATGGTGAAATTGCTCTCCTCACGATTCAGCCACAGCAAATAGATGTTGCTGATTTGATTGTCGTGAAATGGCTTGCCATGAAAAACCGAGTCGAACGTAAAGTGACGCTGTCCACAGAAAATCAGCTGATCCGCAGAAACAGATACCCCCAGCTCTTCCTGTAATTCGCGCAGAGCAGAAGGAATAAAATCCACACCGGCAGGAATATGTCCGGCACTGGAAATATCGTATTCTCCGGGATGAGAATCCTTGTTCAAGCTGCGCTTTTGCAGCAGAATCTGTACCTGACCCTCGTGACGGCGAGAGATCCAAACGTGAGACGTGCGGTGTCGTACCCCGTGTGCATGTGCTTGCTCACGCTCAATGATCTCGCCGGTAGGCGCTCCGGTTTCATCAACGATGTCCAGCCATTCCATAGCAACCCCTTCCTTTCCCTTAAATGGCAGAGAATATTGCATTGACCAGCTCCGAAATCCGCGTTCCGGTGACAGAGCGGTCAGCAGCGGAATGATAAATTTCCTTGCGTTGCTGGTAGAGTATGCGCGTTTGCTTTTCTTTATCGCCTTTGAGAAGCGGACGAGAGGTGTCACGGCTCAAATTTTGAACGATGCGATAAAACGGAGTGTTCAGGTGAATCAAAATTCCGTTTTTCTTGTATAACGCTACATTTTCCGGACGCAGAACCGTACCGCCGCCCAACGCAATGACACAGTTGGTTTTCTGAGATAATTCGCGGGCACACTCGGTTTCAATATCGCGGAATCCACTTTCGCCAAGTGTATCAAAGATAGAGGAAATGGAGCGTTGCTCTCGTTGCTCCAAATACTGGTCGGCATCAATGAACTCACAGTCCAAGGCACGGGCGAGCTTGCGTCCAATGGTTGTCTTACCGCTTCCCATAAAGCCGCACAGAACGATATTGGACTTGCCGTATAGACTTTGCAGACGTTTTTTCGCCATGGCGCCCTCTAAGCGGCGCAGAATGCCGCCCAGTGTAGCGGAATCAAATTGTGTGCCAAGCCAGATTGTCTGTGCATAGGCAGCCTGTAATACCAGCATGAGCAGACCGTTTCGGGTTTTGCAATTCGGACGCGCCAGCTTCATCAGCGTGGTGGTTGGCGGGTTGTAAATCGCGTCAAAAATATATTTGGTGCCAACCGGAAGCGATTCCAGCGGAGAATTTTCCTCATTGGGATACATGCCAAGTGGCGTGCCGTTGACAACAAGAGCGGTAGCGCGCGGAAGCTGTGTGGATGGCATGATTTCAATATCTGCCTTTGGCAGCAGCTCACGAAGCTCATTGCGCAGGTGTTTTGCCTTGGTCAGGTTGCGTCCGGTGATGATCACGCGTGCGCCGGATGCGGCGAGGTGATAGCCCATCACGCGGGAGACGCCGCCGTATCCGCATAGAACCGCTAGCTTTCCGGGCAGGGAGACATGGTCGAACTCCAACGAACCGGAAAAGCCGGAAATGTCCGTATTGTAGCCGATGGCATCGCCGTCGGAAAAATCCACCGTGTTGACCGAGCCGAGGTCACGCGCCGTCTCATTGACGGCATCCAGATAGTGGAACACCGCCTTTTTGTGCGGAATGGTCAGATTTAAGCCGCGGCACTTGCGGCGGGCGATTTCCATCGCTTCGCCCAACTGCTCCGGCGGGACATCGACCGCAAAATAGTCGCAGTCCTGCCCTGAGGCGCGAAACAGAGCGTCATGCAGCTCTGGCGACATGGTATGTCCAATGGGATGACCAAACAGGGCAAAGGTCATGTGTTTGGGTTCGTAGGCGCGGAATTCCTCCATGGTGAGAATCATTGTGAGTTTGCCTCCAATGTAGATAGAGTGTCAAAGAAGTTCGGATAAGAAATTGCGGCGCAATCCGGATTGTCAATGGTGGATACGCCGCTGCAAGCGAGCGCACAGATTGCCATACTCATGGCAACACGATGATCGGCGTAGCTTGTAAAAGCTGCGCCATGCAACGGCTTACCGCCGCAGATGCACATACCGTCATCCGTTTCCGTAATATCTGCACCGGTTTTCGTTAATTCGGCTGTCATCGTGGCAATACGATTGGATTCCTTGACCTTCAGCTCCTGTGCGTCACAAAATACGGTTTCACCCTCGGCGAAAACTGCTGCGACAGCAAGTACCGGAATTTCATCAATCAGGCGAGGAATGAGGTCGCCGCCGATCACTGTGCCGTGCAGCTGCGAAGTGCGGACGCGAAG
>CAVBHI010000335.1:0-5868 GCA_963595115.1 bacterium | reverse complement strand
GCCGCTATGAGGTCTCACTGGACGGCGATGGGGCAAGCGCAGATGTGGTATCGCGCTCGGTAGCACGCGACCAATCCTATCAGAAATTTGACTCGCGCATCACCGGTAACGCGCCGTGCAGCGGTCATACCGAATGTGATGCAATTATTATGGATCAGGCAAGAATTCTTGCCGTTCCACAACTGGAAGCCAATGATATTGACGCGGCGTTGATTCATGAGGCGGCAATCGGCAAAATCGCCGGCGAACAGATTATCAAGCTGATGACCCTGGGGCTGACGGAAGCCGAGGCAGAAGAACAAATTATCAATGGATTCCTGAAATAAGCGAGAAAAGAAGAATATCATCGGCGAGGATGCGAACCCAGTGCGGGGCATCCTCGCCGTTTTGCCTGCTGGGCGCAGTTGCCTTACGTTTTGTGCGGATGCACGGGGTTGCGCCCACGTGGGGCGGGTGTTATCATGAGGATGTCCTTTTAACGGCACAGCAGCCGTTTATATCTTGTGGAAAGAGGTTGTTTATATGAAAATTTCGATTCTTTATCATTCGGTTTCCGGCAACACCAGGCATATGGCAGAGGTGATGGCGGCGGGCATGAATACGGTCGAAGGGGTAGAAGCCAGGACGTTCTCTATTGACGCGGTAGAGGAAGCGTTTGTGAAAGAGAGTTCGTGCGTGGTGGCTGGTTGTCCAACCTATATTTCCGGTCCGAGCGCGGCTTTTTACACCTATATGGAGAGAGAAATGGGCAAGCTGAATCTGGCGGACAAGCTTGGCGGCGCATTTTCCACGGCGCAGTACGCCCACGGCGGCGGGGATTTGGTCATCCGCACGATTCTGGATCACATGATGACAATGGGAATGCTGACTTATTCCGTCGGCGGCGCAAAAGGTCGTCCGGTTATTCATCTTGGACCGGTTGCCATCGCGACTGCCGGCAATCGGGAGATGCTTGCGGCGTATGAGGAGACCTTCCGATTTTATGGGCGGCATATGGCGGAAAAGGCAGTCGAGCTGTTTGGTTGACCGCTTCGATTGTGAAAAAACTAACGAAAAAATGCAGGAATCCACGCGTGCTCGTTCATGCGTGGATTTTTTTGCGGAATTATAACAGAAATATTACGAAGAATTGACATGGAGAGATGTTTGGGTGAATTGCACAAGGAATGTGTCGTTAATTTGGAGACAATAAATAGAACAAAAGGAGTGCAAAAAGCGAAGTGCACAAAAAATAATATCGTTGTTTGTGAGTTTTGTGCATAATATGTGTAGACAGAACGCGCTGGTTGCGGTATGATATGGGCAAGCTAAGGGACAGGAGATTGAGAGAAAACCAAAAGTCTCCTGCAAAACCTAGCAAATCTCACGTGAGAAACAGAGACCCGATGAAAAGGAGGTGCACACAATGAACTTCTTCAACGGACTTGTCGAGGCAAACCTGATGAATATGCGTGGAGTGCGCATCGATTGTCGGGTACGTCGCGGCAGAAAGTAACCATTTGGTTTGGACTGACACACTGGAAATGAGGTATTGATTATGAATTTCTTCCGAGGACTTGTAGAAGCGGAAATGATGAGCCAGCGTGCAGAGCGCGTGAACTGTCGAGTACGCAAGGGCAGAAAGTAATTCTGCTGAACAAACCAATTTGAAATAGGAAATGAGGTTTTAACCATGGGATTTTTTAATGAACTCGTTCAGGCGCAGATGATTGGACACTCGGTAGAGCGTGTCGCATGTCGTACTCGCCATAAGAATAAGAAGTAATCTGCCATTGAGACAGTTGATGGGGAGACATGTAAGGGCGTGATTCTTTCCATCAGGCAGAGCGGCGCTCGGCGTCGGGGCAGGTGATAAAGCCCGAAACACACACTTAATATTGCTAACCCCTTTAATATTCTTTTCTTTCTTTTCTTTCTTTTTATGTCTCGCTGCTTTGCAGCGACGCAAACACTGTATTCCGCATATCCGAAAGGATGTGCGGAATATTTTTATGTAAAAAGCGAAAAAAACGATGCATTGGCTGACACTGCTGCGGTTTTATGCTAAGATAAAACGATACGAGGTGAGCAAACGGAGGAACGATCATGCAGGATGGAGTACAGCGAACGCAGAGAGCAGCGCGGCGCACGGCGACGCTGATCGGTGTGACGGCGCTGGCGGAATACGGCGTGAACATTGCACTGATTCCGTTGATTCAGCAGCTGTCCTTCCTTGGAACGGCGACGCTGGCAGGACAGACATGCCAAGTGGTGCTGTATGTGCTGGTATTTTTCCTCCCGTTTTCGATTTTGTCTCGCCTTCACGGTTGGACGCTGCGGGATCTGAACGGAAACGGACGTCCGAACGCCGTGGTGTTTGTGATGGCGGTTTGTCTTGCCGCAGGATGGCAGCTGATTGCAACCTATATGGGAGCGGGAATCGAGCAGCTTCTACAGGAATTCGGCATACGCGAGAGCAGCAGCCGCTATGTCGTGCCGGACGGTGCGGCGGCGCTGCTGATGCAGGTGGTGCAGGTGGCGCTCGTGCCGCCGGTGGTGGAGGAGCTGTGCTATCGCGGCTTCTTCCTCAAGCTGGGGCGGGAGGCAATGGGGATCTGGCCTGCCATCGTGCTTAGCTCGGTGACGTTTTGGATGGCGCATGACAGCCTTACGATTTTGCCGCTGGCGTTTGGCTTTGGCGTGCTGGGTGGTGTGCTGCGCGTGCGCTATCAATCGCTGCTCCCGTCGATGTGTTCCCATTGCATTGTCAATCTCGTCTATCTTCTGGTGAGCCTCATACAGGAAACCTCCGATGCGATGATGCAGAGCAATGTCCTGGCGGCGGTTTGGCTGCTTGAGGTGCTGGCGTTGTTCGTGGGAATCGGTCTGGCGGTGCGCTGCGGATTGTTTTCTGCGGCAAGGCGATATATTCAAATGGCAAAGGATGGACGGCGGGCAGCGCGGTGGCGCGGTGTCTTTACCAGTGTTCCGTTTTGGTGTATGCTGGCAGGTGTCGTGTATTTGACAATGCGGAATCTGGAGGTGTTGGGATGACGCCGCAGGAAACCTATATGAAAGCGGCGCTTCGGCTGGCAAAACGCAGCGCGGCAGAGGGCGAAGTCCCGGTTGGCTGTGTGATTGTGTGCGATGGAGAAATCGTCGGACGGGGACGCAATCGCCGAGAGACCAAAAAGACGGCGCTCTCTCATGCGGAGCTGGAGGCAATCGGAAAGGCGTGTAAAAAGCTGGGCGGCTGGCGTTTGCAGCGCTGTGAGATGTATGTGACGCTGGAGCCGTGCCCGATGTGTGCGGGGGCAATCATCAATGCCCGCATCAAAACGGTCTATTATGGTGCAGCGGACAGCAAGGCGGGTGCCTGCGGCAGCGTGATTGACCTGTTTTCGTGCGGCTTTAACCACCGACCGGAGGTTGTGCGTGGCTTGATGCAGGAGGAGTGCAGTGGGGTGCTGTCCGACTTCTTTCGCGATTTGCGTGCGAGACGGAAGGAGGCGGTTCGCCTGCGCAAGCAGGCATCGGCACAGAGTCTGCTGTCGATTCCGGGTGTGTGGGCAGAGCTACAGCTGCATTTGCACCGGATGGGAATTCAGACGGTGGAGCAGCTCAAGGGACAGAATCCGGACGATCTGTTCGCACGTTCCTGCGCGGAGCAGGAAAAAGCCATGGATCGCCGTGTGCTGTACGGTTATCGTCTGGCGGTATATTATGCCGAGCATGAAGTACGGGAAAAAGAAAAGCTCCGGTGGTGGTACTGGAAAAACCACCCTTATCCGGAGGAGTAACAGAAAACGGTCATCGGAGAGAGCTGTCTCGGATGACCGTTTTGCCATTTGTCGTTATCGGTTGGTGCAGATGCCGGTGTCGTCAAAGGTATAGGATATGCCGCGGATGGTACGGGTTGTGTTGGTAAACGCCCGACCGCTGGATTTGCGGAAATAATACCAATTGCCCTTGACCTGCCGCCATCCGGTTGTCATACGACCGCGCTTGTTGAAGTAATAGATACCGCACCTGCCGTCTCGGAGATAGTTATGCAGACCGGTGCAGGCAGCGCCGGAGGAAGAAAAGCGATAGGTGTAGGTATCAAGAACCGCCCAGCCGGTTTTGTACGTTCCGTTATTCCTTACGTAATAATATTTGCCGCCCTTCAACATCCAGTGCCGGGAGATCATACGAACGGGCTTGCCGATCGCGTCATAGGAAACCGAGCCGTCCTTTTTGGACAGACCGTAGTATTTCGCAATGGCGGTGGAATCTGCCGATGCGAGCCTCTTGAGCGCGGAGGAGGAGGATAGGAACTGCTTGTAATCGCTCTTGCTATCCAAAAAGGCGTGCTCCACAATCAGCGTTGGAATGCCCGCATTGGTGCCGTAGCGGATGAGCCCATAGTAATCCGCACGGGAGCCGTTGGGATATTTGGCAGAGGAAGACAGTCGCCGGTACAGACCAATGGTATCTGTTCCGGGATTGTCGTGCAGCGCAGAGAGAATAAGATTTCCTAAGCTCTGCGTGCAGTTGGCAAGATCGGCATGGTACTGTCCGCTGGATACCAGAACAGACGAGCCGGAGGAGTACATTTGCGAGTCACCGTGGGTGTTGTTGTGCGCGCTGATCAGCAAGTCGGAATTATGGGACGCAGCGATGTCCACACGGCGGTCGAGAGACAGCGTGGTGTCGCCAGTGCGGGTCATGTAGACGGTGACGCCGTTGTACGTGTTCAGCTCATTTTTGAGCGCGGTGGCAATAGTCAGATTGAGATTCTTTTCGCGGACGTTTTTGTTGCCATAGGTTTTTTGTGCCCCTGAGTCGCTGCCGCCGTGACCGGCGTCTATGGTGATAACAACGTTGGCAGCGGCGGCGGAGACCGCCGGAATGAGCGCGAGAACGCCGATGAGAAACAGTGTACGGATGGTACGGGGAAATGGATGCATAGGCTCTCCTTTCAACAGAAAAAGCGGTTGTTCTTTATGGATTACTGTAATGATAGCACAGCGGTGCGGAAAAAGCTATCGGAAGACGAAACGAGAAGGCAGACGCAAAAGCCGTCGATTTGGAATAAAAAAAGCAGAAAAAATGAATTGTTCACAAAATACCACTTGAATTTACAATAAGTGGGCGTATAATCAAACAAGACGCAGGGAAATTCCCCAAAAAGGACGAGGAGAACCTATGAAACCAAATAACAAACGAAGTGTCCTGATCTACTGCGTGATCGTATGCATTCTTTTGGCGCTGATTAACATGATTGTTATGCCAAACGTGTCAGGAAACAGCATCGAAGAGGTGAGCTACAATACCTTCTTGGAACAGCTGGACGCGAAGAATATTGATGAGGTGCAGGTAGAGACAGACCAAATTTATTACACCCTGAAAAGCGACAAAAAGAGCACGGACACCAAGACGGAGAGCGGCAAGCTCTCCAGTCCGGATACGCTCAGCGGTCAGCTGCAAAGTGTGCTGGGCACAAAAAGCGATCGGAAGGTGTACACGGCAGTTCGGATGGATGACACGGAGCTGGTAGACCGTCTGTACAAATCCGGCGCGACGTTCTCGCAGGTCAAGCCGCAGGAAACCAATATGCTGCTGATGATGCTCATGTATTACGGCGTGCCGCTGCTGCTGTTCTTCCTGCTATGGCGATTTATGATGAAGCGCATGGGCGGCGCCGGTGGCGGAGCGATGTCGTTCGGCAAAGCGAATGCCAAGGTATACGTCAAGGCGCAGACCGGCATCACGTTCGCCGATGTCGCCGGACAGGATGAGGCAAAGGAGTCGCTGACGGAAATCGTTGATTTCCTGCATAACCCGCAAAAGTATGCGGACATCGGCGCGACGCTGCCGAAGGGCGCACTGCTGGTCGGGCCTCCGGGC
>CAVBHI010000334.1:0-3824 GCA_963595115.1 bacterium | reverse complement strand
ATTCACCACCATGGAACTCAAAAATGTTGAAAAGCTTGAGCATAGCCAGGTTAAGCTGACTATCTCCATTTCTGTTGACGAATTAGAGAAGGGCAAGGAAACCGCTTATAAGAGAAATCGCAGCAAGCTGACGATCCCGGGCTTCCGCAAGGGCAAGGCTCCGCGTAAGATTATTGAAAAGCTGTACGGCGAAGGCTTCTTTATGGAAGATGCTCTGAATATCGTATACCCAGAGGTATTTGAGGCTGCTGTTGAAGAGTCGAAGATTGTACCGGTCAGCCAGGCAGAGATCGCCGGCATTGATCCGCAGGATGACGGCTCGATGATTCTGGAGGTTACCGTTGCTGTTGAGCCGGAGGTTACGGTTTCTGCATATAAGGGTCTTGAGGTTGAGCGCGCCGATGACGCCGTTGCCGAGGAAGAGATTACCGCAGAGCTGGAGCGCAAAGCACAGCGCATTGCAGGCACCAAGACTGTGGAGCGCCCGTCTGAGAACGACGACACGGTTACGATAGACTTTGAGGGCTTTGTTGACGGAGAGGCATTCGACGGCGGCAAGGGTGAAGATTATGATCTGAAGCTTGGTTCGGGTACGTTTATTCCGGGCTTTGAGGATCAGCTGGTCGGCAAGTCTGCGGGCGAGGAGTGCACCGTAAACGTTACCTTCCCGGAGTCTTATCCGGCAGAGGAACTGCAGGGCAAGGCAGCTGAGTTTAAGTGCACGGTTAAGAAGGTTTCCACTACGGTTCTGCCGGACATGGATGATGAGTTTGCCAAGGACGTTTCCGAGTTTGAGACTCTGGACGAACTGAAGGCAGACATCAAGAAGAATCTGGAGGAGAGCAAGAAGACGGCTGCGGATCAGGATATGGAGACAAAGCTGCTGGATCAGGTTCTGGAGTCGATGGAGGGTGAAATTCCGGAGGCGATGTATGACGCGCAGCTGGACAACATCATGCAGGATTTCTCTTACCGCTTGCAGGCACAGAGCATCTCTCTGGAGCAGTACGTTCAGGCAATGGGCACGGATATGAACGGCTTCCGCAGCATGTTCCGTCCGCAGGCAGAGCGTCAAGTTAAGGTTCGTCTGGCTCTGCAAAAGATTGCAGAGATGGAAAACATCGAGCCGACCGCAGAAGAGATTGATGCCGAGTATACCAAGCTCAGCGAAAGCTATAGCGTTGAAGTAGAGCAGGCGCGCAAGTTCATTCCGGAGGACACGATCAAGAGCGATCTGTCAGTTGACAAGGCTCTGGAATTGGTAAAGAGCAGCGCCGTTGTTGTCCCGAAGGCTGAGTAATTCCGAGAGGGAATGATTTCCTCCCTGAATACATAACCTTATGGGAACAGAGGAGAGTTTATTATGAGTTTAGTCCCTTACGTAGTAGAGCAAACCGCACGCGGTGAGCGTTCGTATGATATTTTTTCCCGTCTTTTGAATGACCGTATTATCATTCTTTCGGAGGACGTAAATCAGACGACAGCATCGCTGATTGTGGCACAGATGCTGTTTCTGGAAGCGCAGGATCCGGATAAGGATATCCAGTTCTACATCAATTCACCGGGTGGTTCTATTACAGACGGCATGGCGATTTATGACACCATGCAGTATATTAAGTGTGATGTTTCGACCATTTGTATTGGTATGGCAGCTTCTATGGGCGCGTTTCTGCTTAGCTCCGGAGCGAAGGGAAAGCGGCTGGCTCTGCCAAACAGTGAGATTATGATTCATCAGCCATTGATTGGCGGCGGCGGACTTTCCGGTCAGACCACCGACATCAAGATTCATACGGATCATCTGGTTCGCACGCGTGAGAAGCTTAATGAGATTCTTGCGCTCAATACCGGCAAGCCGATTGAAACCATTCGGCAGGACACGGAGCGCGACAATTTTATGTATGCTGACCAAGCGCTGGAATATGGTCTGATTGATCAGGTAATTGCTCACAGATAAATTCTTTGGACAGGAACACCGGGGCAGGAATGCTCCGGTGTTTGTCCTAACCATTCTAATTGAGGTGAAATATGTCTCGAAACGATAATAGAAAAGAACTTTGCTGTTCGTTCTGTGGCAAGCCTGCGTCTGCGGTTCATAAACTGATTGCCGGTCCGGATGTATATATTTGTGATGAGTGCATTCAGGTGTGCCAGTCTATGCTGCAAGAGGAATTTGGTACGGCGGATATGGCATCGGCATCATCATCCGTGATGAATAAGACGCTGGAGGAGCTTCCGACCCCACGCCAGCTCAAGATGACACTGGATGAATATGTAATCGGACAGGATCGTGCTAAAATTGCGCTCAGCGTTGCGGTATATAATCACTACAAACGTATCTTCTCGCCGATGGAAGAGGGCGATGTTGAGTTGCAAAAGAGCAATATTCTGATGGTTGGTCCGTCTGGCTCTGGTAAGACATTGCTGGCGCAAACCCTGGCAAAGACGCTGCAGGTTCCGTTTGCTATCGCGGATGCGACTACGCTGACGGAAGCGGGCTATGTCGGTGAGGACGTTGAAAATATCCTGCTTCGTCTGATTCAGGCGGCGGATTTTGATGTTGATTTGGCACAGCACGGAATCATTTACGTCGATGAAATTGACAAGATTGCACGTAAGAGTGAAAATCCATCTATCACCCGTGATGTCAGTGGAGAGGGCGTTCAGCAGGCTCTGCTGAAAATGCTGGAAGGAACGATTGCAAACGTTCCCCCACAGGGCGGTCGAAAGCATCCACATCAGGAATTTATTCAAATTGATACATCCAATATCCTGTTTATCTGCGGCGGCGCATTCAATGGTTTAGAGAAGATCATCGAATCACGCACAAGCACAAGCTCAATGGGATTTGGTGCAAAGATTCGCTCCAAGGAAGAGAAGGACACGGGTTCGGTTTTGCTGGACTTGGAGCCGCACGATCTGCTCAAGTTTGGCATTATTCCGGAGCTGATTGGTCGCCTTCCGATGCTGGTCACGTTGGATTCATTGGATCGCGACGCGCTGATTCGTATTCTGAAAGAACCGAAGAACGCGTTGGTAAAGCAGTATCGTCGGCTGTTGGCAATGGATCATGTTGAAGTAACATTTGACGAGGAAGCGTTGGAGCGTGTTGCAGATATTGCGTTGGATCGAAAGACCGGTGCACGTGGTTTGCGCGGTGTGCTGGAGAGCGTCATGACGCAGATTATGTTCGACGTGCCGTCAAACCGTGCCATCAAGTCCGTTCGCATTACAAAGGATGTTGTTGACAAGACAGGAGAACCGGTGCTGGAGCTGTCGGAATCAGAAGAAAAATCAACCCCGCTGCCAAAATCATGAGGTGATTGCTATGAACGATGGACTGATTTTAACTGTTTTGTATAAAGAACCGGGAGAGAAAGCGGTTGTCAAACAGATTATCAATTCAGAAGAAGAGATGAGCGAGCTGGTTCATGGTAAGATTGACTCAATTGGTGTTGATGACGGTGTCTGCGCGATTTTCAATGGCTTTGGTGAAGTGCTGAAAATGACGGAGTGCTGTACGATTTATGACAAAACGTTTTATGGTCCGGTGATCCTTGTTGAATTTTCAGAAAAGGGCGAACTAGCCTCACTGGAAAAGGACAATATCGAGTACTACAAGAACCTGTTTGGGGAATAATTGCTCTGCAATAGCAGAGATAAGACTTGGCATCTATGTATGTAGTGCCAAGTCTTTTTATGGTTCCGTGTCAATAGTTGGGGTATAGAAAAAATACGGTAGGCTGTAGGTTATATAATCATAGTTTACAGTTTTAGGAGAGCGCCAATTTAGTGGGCGCATAGGGAAGTTATTGTATGTTCTGTTC
>CAVBHI010000333.1:0-3203 GCA_963595115.1 bacterium | reverse complement strand
CTGCATGAGTGTGGCGTTCTCCATGAAAACGCCACACTCATGCAGCTGCACAAACGTATCGCGGGCGCTGTGTCCAATTGCCGCAATTACCTGCTCGCACGGAATCTCTTCCCCATTCGCCGTAATCGCACAGAGCCGCCCCTGATTTTGATGTACCGCCGTCATCTGCGTGCGAAAACGGATTTCTCCGCCCATGCGGAGAATCTCTTCCCGCATCCGACGCACAACGTCCTTCAGCACATCCGTTCCAATATGCGGCTTTGCCTTTCTTTGTATTTCATCCGGCGCACCATGGCGGCATAGAATGTCCAGCACCAGCTCACTGCGCGGGTCATGAATCCGCGTTGTCAGCTTGCCGTCCGAATATGCGCCCGCTCCGCCCTCGCCGAACTGGATGTTGCTCTGGGCACAGAACTTTCCCTGTTTCCAGAACCGTTCTACCGCTTGGTCGCGCTGCTCCACACAGTCGCCGCGCTCCAGCACCAGGGGGCGGTATCCATGCTGTGCCAGCACATAGGCGGCAAACAAGCCCGCCGGTCCCAGTCCTACGACGACCGGACGATGCTCCAACCGTTGCGTACCGGTGGCGCGCGGCTGTGCCGCCGCCGTCCGACAGCGGATGTTCGGCTTTCCGCAACGTTCTACCAGCTGCTCTTCCTGCTCACAGCCGATCAATTCCACAGTCATCACACGCGTGATAACGCCGCGGCGGGCATCAAGCGATTCGCGGTATATCGATGCCGCTGCATCGCCGTATCGCAGACCGCACTGCCGGCATGCCTGTGCAAAGGCTTCTTCCTCCGGCGCTTCCAGCGAAATACGGATATTATTGACTAAAATGCTCATTCTTTCTCACTAATTTGAACTTCCACACGATACGTTCCAATGGCAGAAACATTGTGCGGCACTTCCAAATGCACACTGACTTTATGTTTCCCCACCGACAGCTCAGACGAATCCACCTCCGCAACAGCGTAAATATCGCTCTCATGCAGCTCATTGAGCACCTTTTCACGTCCTTCTACGCGTATAGTCAGTGTGTCCGTAAGCAGCTTGGAATTCTTTGCATCATTCTTCTCTGCCGCCGTATCCGTCAGCAGAATGTTCTTGATTTCCATCGTTTTTTTCTTGACATCGTCCAGCTTCAGCTCCGCGTGCACGGTCTTCTCCTGTCCATCTGCCATTTTCACGCCGGTCGGAAGCGGAATATCAAAGGTAAACGTGTCGCCGTTTTCCGCTTTGCTGACATTGATTGTGCCCACCGTGATAGAATCCACCGCATCCACCGCATCCGCATCGCCCTGAATTTTCACTTCCTCCACCGACAATGCTGCCGATGCATTCAGAACCTCTACGTCCTCCTGCGGGGTCAATGTCACCTTTAACGGAACAGTCTTAATCTTCTGGACATCCAGCGACAGCTTGACACGCGTTGTCTCTCGGCTGATATTTTTGCTGTTGATCGTCTTTCCATCGCTGTCCACCAATGAATAATCATAGCTGACATCCGAAATGGATTCCGTCAGCTTTTTCGCATTCAGGGTAATAACCGCATTCGCCACCTTGTCCAGCTCTTTTTCCGGTCCGGTGATATTCACGGTACTGACCGCCAGCTTCGGTGTGCCGATCTTATAATCCGATGTCGCCGTGCCGTCCAGCTCCACTTCGACCGGAACACTCTTGGTTTCAATTCGGTCTACCGTTACCTTCAGGGTGGACGGGCTGCTGCTGACACAGGTCATGCCGGTTTCCGGCAGAACCACCTCATATGGAATTTCATACTCACCCGGTGAGGAGATGGATTCCGTCAGATCCGCACGCACCTTGATCTGCGCCGCTGTCAAATTTGCCAGCCGGTTACTGGATGCCGATACTTTTACATTGACGGTTGTATCCGCGCCCTCTACCACAGATAAGCTATATGCATTATACAGGTCATCCGCACCGGTCAGCTGAACACTGATTCCGCGATATTCCAGCGTTCGGGTCGGGTTTTTGGCATTCATCGTGTAGTTCCAAAGACAGATCGCCACAAGCAACGAGAGAATAACCGCAATCGGATCTATCTTTTTACGTTGTTTTTTCACGACTTGCCACCTCGAACTCTCAATAATTTCTCAAGCAGCTTCTGCCAGCCTGCCGACTTCTCCTCCTGCTCTTCCTCCATCAGTTCGGTGCGCAACACCTCTTCCAGCTGCTCCGGAACCAGATTACGCCGAAGGTTGCCAGCAATCGCAACCGAAATCGCGCCGGTCTCCTCAGAAACAACCAAGCTGACCGAATCCGCGCATTCGCTCATGCCCACCGCCGCACGGTGACGCGTGCCCAATTCCTTTGCCAAATTTCGATTATCCGACAACGGCAGCACGCAGCCAGCCGCATGGATTCGTCCCTCTCGAATAATCATAGCGCCGTCGTGCAGAGGCGTTCCCTCGTAAAAAATTGTGCGGATCAGTTCATCCGCCACCATTGCATCAAACACCGTTCCAGTCTTGATAATTTCATCTAATGCATCCTGACGCTCAAAAATAACCAGCGCACCGGTACGCGACCACGACATTTCCTTGCACGCCGCAACCATTTCCTGAATGACATGCTCCTCCATCGAAATGGTATCCCGCCGCATAAAAAAGGAAGCGACACCGCTTTCACCCACACGGCGCAGGATGCGGCGCAGCTCCGGCTGAAATACAATCGCCAGCACGAGAATACCCCATGTGATAACGGCATGAAACAGCATGCTGACCATCACAAGATCAAACGCATCCGCCAGCACCATCGCAATCAGGAGTATAACAATACCGCTGACAATCTGCGACGTACTGGTTCTGCGGATCAGGCGAAGCACCTGATAGATCAAGGCAGCAACAATGACAATATCGACAATGTCATTGAGATGCATCGTTGTTAAGTTTTGCAAAATCAGCTGAATAATTCCACTCATATTGCCGGATTCCTTTGCCATAACGTTCTTTGATTCGACAGATCTCTGTTAAAATCAAAGCAATTATAGTTTATCACAGTTTTTGCATCCTGTGAATAGCAGATTCCATGAAAAGCAAAATCTGTAGTGTAGGTGTTACAATGATACTTAACAGATGACCTTACATCAGGAGACGAGGCAAGCTCGTCGGCAGACGTAAGGTGAGAGAGAAAAAAAGAATAGCGAATGGAGGACGCCTGTGTTAGGATAGAGTTGCTTA
>CAVBHI010000332.1:0-6309 GCA_963595115.1 bacterium | reverse complement strand
GTATGGGTGAGCCGATTGACGGCGGTCCGGATATTCTCGCGGAGGAATACCGCGACATCAATGGACTGGCGATGAATCCGGCTGCCCGCGACTACCCGAATGAGTTCATTCAGACGGGCATATCGACGATTGATGGTCTGAATACGCTGGTTCGCGGGCAGAAGCTGCCGGTGTTCTCCGGTTCCGGTCTGCCTCATGCACAGCTTGCCGCGCAGATTGCGCGTCAGGCTAAGGTGTTGGACGGCGCATCCAACTTCGCGGTTGTCTTTGCCGCCATCGGCATCACGTTTGAGGAATCCGAGTTCTTTGTACAGGAATTCCGGCGCACCGGCGCGATTGACCGAACGGTGCTGTTTACCAATCTGGCAAACGATCCGGCGGTTGAACGCATCGCGACCCCGCGCATGGCGCTGACCGCTGCGGAATATCTGGCCTTTACCAAGGGAATGCACGTTCTGGTCATTATGACGGATATTACCAACTATGCCGGAGCGCTGCGTGAGGTCTCCGCCGCGAAGAAGGAGGTTCCGGGGCGCCGTGGTTATCCGGGCTATCTGTACACCGACCTTGCGACGATGTATGAACGCGCCGGACGTCAGCTGGGAAATCCCGGCTCAATTACGATGATTCCAATCTTGACCATGCCGGAGGATGACAAGACGCATCCGATTCCGGATCTGACGGGCTACATCACGGAGGGTCAGATTATCCTGAGCCGTGAGCTGTATCGCCGCGGCATCAATCCGCCGGTAGACGTATTGCCGAGCCTGAGCCGTCTGAAGGATAAGGGCATTGGTGAGGGAAAGACCCGTGCGGATCACTCCGGAACGATGAACCAACTGTTTGCCGCCTATGCTACCGGCAAGGAGGCAAAGGAGCTGATGAGTATTCTGGGCGAGGCGGCGCTGTCCCCGACGGATCTGCTATATGCGAAATTCGCCGAGGAGTTTGAAAAACGCTATGTCGCACAGGGAGCGGATGAAAACCGTTCGATTGAGGAAACATTGACCCTCGGCTGGGAGCTGCTGAGTATCCTGCCGGAGACCGAGCTGAAGCGTATCAAGCCGGAGTTCATTGAAAAGTATCTCCCCAAGAAGGACAAACAGTAAGGGAGGGCTACCATGGCAGGAACAACCGTAAACGCGACCCGCATGGAGCTGACGCGCCTGAAAACCCGTCTGAAAACCGCCACGCGCGGTCATAAGCTCCTGAAGGACAAGCGTGATGAACTGATGAAGCAGTTCCTCGATGTGGTTCGGGAAAATCGGAAAATCCGTGCGCATGTGGAAGAAGGCTTGAATCGGGCGCATGGCTCGTTTACCGTCGCCTCCGCCCTGATGAGCGCGGAGATGTTGGAGCAGTCGCTGCTGTATCCCAAGCAGAGCGTCGAGTTGGATATGACGCAAAAGAATATCATGTCGGTCAACGTGCCGGAATATCATTTTCATACGTCCGGCGGCGCTGCCGGTGACATCTATCCCTATGGCTTTGCCATGACCAGCTGTGAGCTGGATGGAGCGGTGGACGCGCTGTCCTCCGTCTTTCAGGATATGCTCAAGCTGGCGCAGATCGAAAAGACCACCCAGCTGCTGGCGGAGGAAATCGAAAAGACTCGCCGCCGCGTCAATGCGCTGGAATATGTCATGATTCCGCAGATGCAGGAGAGCATTCGGTATATCTCTATGAAGCTGGAGGAAAATGACCGCGATTCCACCACCCGTCTGATGAAGGTCAAGGATATGATGCTGGAGCAGGCGATGGAGGCACAACGTCTGCGGGATGCGGAGATTCTCGCTGCGGCAAGCCAGACTGATTCGGATTAACCACGAAATTGCAGCATAAGGAACTGCCGGAGAAGGGTCGCTTTCTCCGGCAGTTTGGCGCTGTGCCGGGCGCGTTGCGGCGGAACAAGTCATGATTTGTGCGGAATCTCAGCATATTGTTGGCGATATGTTTTTTTCTCTTGAAAACCGCATTTTGTATGATATAATATGAAAATGTATTCTCCTGCTCGCTGTAGGGAAATACATGATTCTTTGTTCGTATTGTTTTCTGTAAAATAACCTGTGCGATGTAGGTATAAATTCCGCACAGAAGGTAAGGAGTTGACGTATTCATGGGCTGTACGCATGATTGTGGCAGCTGTTCGTCCAGCTGTGGTGAGCCAGAGACCCTGCTCAAGAAGCCACATGAAAAATCCACCGTTCGTAAGGTCATCGGTGTTGTCAGCGGCAAGGGCGGCGTTGGCAAAAGTCTGGTTACTTCCATGCTTGCCATTGACATGCAGCGCCGTGGTAAGCATTGCGGCATTTTGGACGCCGATGTCACCGGTCCGTCCATTCCGCAGGCGTTTGGTTTGACCGGCAAGCTGATGGCAAACGAGGACGGCGTGTATCCGATGAAGACCCGCACCGGCATTGACGTATGTTCCATCAATCTGCTGCTGGATGATGTGACGGATCCGGTTGTTTGGCGTGGTCCGGTCATCGGCGGTTCGATCCAGCAGTTCTGGCAGGAGGTCATTTGGGAGGATATTGACTTTATGTTTGTGGATATGCCTCCCGGCACGGGTGATGTGGCGTTGACGGTGTTCCAGTCTCTGCCGGTGGACGGCATCATCATCATGACTTCTCCGCAGGAGCTGGTTTCCATGGTTGTGACCAAGGCAATCAAGATGGCAAAGATGATGGACGTTCCGATTCTCGGCATTATTGAAAACTACAGCTATCTGACCTGTCCGGATTGTGGCAAGAAGATTTCGGTCTTTGGCGAGAGCCATGTGGATGAAGTCGCGAAGGCAAACGATCTGGAGGTTCTGGCAAAGCTGCCGTTTGCCCCGTCTCTGGCGGCGGCGTGTGACGCAGGCAATCTGGAAACCGTTCTGCTTCCGGATCTGACGTCGGTTTGCGAAAAGCTGGAATCGCTGTAAGATTTCTTTGAATTGTGCGGATAAAAGCAAAATGGCAATGCTCCTGTCGGTTTGGCAACCGACAGGAGCATTGCTTTGTGTTATTCCGTTTATGCTTGTGTTCGGGAATAATAGAAAGAGGGAAAGAGAAAGGGTGGAAGGTTTTGTATGATATTCTCTGGTTCTTTCTGTAACTGTAGTATAACACAAACATCCTTATTACGGAAACGAAAATATATCATGTTGCAGATGACAAAAACAGATAGTCGCATTATCGTTTTACCGGATCACGCACGCTATATCGAAAAAACCCGATGGGTGATGAGGGCTGACCGCTTTTTCCTCTCGGTGAAGCTTTGCGTTGCTTTTTTTTGTAACGTGGTATATCATAAGAGAAGATATAATAAAAGTAAAACCATCTCATTTGCAATGTGATAAAAACGGATGCAAGAGAAGGGGGATTTCATGGACAGCAATCTCCAAAAATACATGGCGTTTATCAAGACCGCCGAATACAAGAGCTTTACGCGTGCGGCGGAGCTGCTGCACTACTCCCAGTCCGGCATCAGCCGTATGATCTCCGATTTGGAACAGGAGTGGGGAATGCAGCTGCTCGACCGGCGGCGCGGCACGGTGGAGCTGACCTCCGATGGACTTTCTGTCTTTCCACAGGTCAAGGCGCTGTGCTCGGAGTACGAAAAGCTGCAAATGCAGATCGACGCGCGAAACGGTCTGCAAAGCGGGTTGATTCGCATCGGTGCGTTTTCCAGCGTGGCAACCCACTGGCTGCCGCGTATGATTTCCGCCTTTCATGACGATTACCCGCACATTCAGTATGAGGTATTGATGGGCAATTACGCGGAAATTGAGCGCTGGATTCAGTCCGGACGTGTGGACTGCGGCTTTGTTCACCTACCGATTCACACGCGGCTGGAGACAACCTTATTGCACAAGGATCGACTGGTTGCCGCCATTCCACCCGATCATCCGCTCGCACAGAAGCCATCTGTCACGGTCAGCGACCTGACGGAAGATCCGTTCCTCCTGCTGGAATACGGTGACACCTCCGAGATTACGCGTATGTTTGAGTATTATCATATGTCGCCCAATGTGTGCTTTACGACATGGGACGACAATGCCGCCTTGTCTATGGTGGAGCAGAGTCTGTGCATCACCGCGCTGCCGGAACTGGCGCTGACCCGTGCCCCCTATCATGTTGCCATCCGCCCGATTGAGCCGCCGTTTTATCGTTCGATTTGCTTCGCGCTGAAAAGTCGTAAGGGCGCGTCCATTGCGGTCAAGACCTTTATGGAATATCTGGACTGCCGCGGCGATGTCTGACGGAAGGGCGGCAGAGCCGGTATCGCGCACAAAAAAAGAGACTGCACAGAAGTGCAGCCTCTTTCGCTATTTTTGGGATGGTTTTTTTGATTTATTATTACTTCAGACCGGCGGTGATAATTGCCATCTGGTATACCTCTTCTGCGTCGCAGCCGCGGGAAAGGTCGTTGATTGGTGCGTTCAGACCCTGCAAAATCGGACCATAAGCCGCAAAGCCGCCCAGACGCTGTGCAATCTTATAGCCGATGTTACCGGCATTGATGTCCGGGAAAATGAAGGTGTTTGCCTGACCGGCAACCGGTGAATTCTTTGCCTTGGTCTTGGCAACAACCGGAGAGAAAGCAGCGTCAAACTGCAGCTCGCCGTCAACCGCCAGCGACGGATCAAGCGCCTTGGCAGCAGCGGTAGCCTCCCGCATCATGTCAACCGTTGCGCCCTTGCCGGAGCCCATGGTGGAGTAGGACAGCATTGCAACCTTCGGATCAATACCGAATGCCGCCGCGGTCTTTGCGGTTTCAATCGCAACCTCTGCAATCTTCTCCGAAGCCTTCAGCGTAACCTCGCCGGTCTTCTTATCTACCGTGTCCTCATAGGAGATGTTGATGGCGCAGTCGCCCATAGCATAGCTCTCGTCCTTGCCGTCAACAACACGGTTGAGAATAAAGCAGGAGCTTACCAGATGTGCACCCGGCTTGGTCTTAACCAGCTGAAGCGCCGGACGAACGGTATCTGCGGTGGAGTAGGTTGCACCGCCCAGCAGAGCGTCCGCCTTGCCCATCTTAACGAGCATCGTGCCGAAGTAGTTGCCCTTTGCCAGATTTGCCTTTACGGTGTCCATATCCATCTTGCCCTTGCGCAGGTCGAACATGGTCTGCGCCATTTCGTCCATTTCCGGATAGGTAGCCGGATCAATGATCTCTGCGCCGGAAATGTCAAAGCCGCCGGCGGCTGCCGCTGCCTGAACCTCTTCTACATTGCCAACCAGAATGACATTCATCAACTCATCCTTGAGCAGGCGTGCGGTTGCCTCCAGAATACGGGCATCCGGACCCTCGGTGAATACGATCGTTCTCTTGTCTTCCTTGAGAACGGAAATCAGATTCTCAAACATACTCGTTTCCCTCCAAAATAGTTTCGATTGATTCCGTTTGGGCAAGGATTGCCCACTTATTTTATTATACATCAATCTAGAAAAACGTCAAATGTCAAACCGCGAAAAAATTGCAAAATCATTCGACCGCATGGAAGAACTATTGTGCCGAAAATCAGATTGTGCGTTGAGACAGGAATTGCAGACTTTCCGCTTACAGAGTAAGGCTTACGGTGATTCAAAATCTCAATCTGCTTTTGCTCGATTTGCTTGTTCGCTTTGGTGTAGTTGTTAGAAGTCTAAGTTCATCTTCTTTTTGTGAAAAAAGAAGACGAACCAGAAGAAAATCATTAGGGAGCGGCGCCGTCGCTGCGGCGCACTGCGTTACAGCGACGACTGAGGGATTGTACGTTGACAGCTAGATTTGAGCTAACCGTCAGCGGACAACCCCTCTGTCACGGCGATGCCGTGACATCTCCCCTTGCACAGGGGCGATATTAGTGAGAACTTTTACATGTCTACTCTCCAAGTAAATCTTCCCTTTTTCAAATTCCAAACCAGTGAAACGTTTGGAATTTGAGGAGCAAGACCACGGAGCGGCTGAGCCATGCCGACGCTTCGGCGTGGCGATGTAGTGAAGTGCGTCGCAGCGACTAGCCTGCCTTCACCTTGATCCAAAGATCGGACATGATTTTCCGGATTGTCTCGTTGTCGCAGAAGGTTTCATCCTTTGCGTAATTGGAGCGCGGCGTGTATGCCACATTTTGATAATATGTGCCGCCCTCGGAGGTTTCATCCTCGGCAACCTTAGCGACCGGAGAGGTATAGCCGACGGTTTCGGTGTTATCCAGCGCCGCGTCATAGGTCAGCGTGTAGTTGATAAACTGATTGGCAAGCTCCGGATTGGATGCGTTTTTCGGGATGACCATGGCATCACACCAGATATTTGTTCCCTGCTCTGGCATATAAT
>CAVBHI010000331.1:0-3604 GCA_963595115.1 bacterium | reverse complement strand
GATCGGTTGCGTCCTTCGCCTCACGAATCAAATCACCATACGCCATCGCCGGTTTAATCATAACGATGTCAGCGCCTTCCTCCACGTCCAGCAGGACTTCCTTCAGCGCCTCTCTTCGGTTATGAAAATCCATCTGATAGCTCTTGCGATCTCCAAAGGAAGGGGCGGAATCCGCTGCATCACGGAACGGACCATAAAACGCCGAGGCAAATTTCGCAGAGTATGCCATGATCGGCGTGTTGACAAAGCCGTGCTCGTCTAACATTTCTCGAATTGCTCCAACTCGTCCATCCATCATATCCGATGGCGCTACCATATCCGCTCCCGCCTGCACCTGCGCCAGCGCCGTTTTAGCCAGCAGCTCCAGTGTTTTATCGTTGTCCACATCATGTCCACACAGCACGCCGCAATGACCGTGCGAGGTGTATTCGCACATGCATACATCACCGATGAGGTACATCTCCGGACAGACGCTTTTTGCCTTGCGGAATGCCTTCTGTACAATGCCGTCCTCGGCGTATGCTTGACTGCCGACCTCATCCTTGTACTCCGGTATTCCGAACAGCATCACGCCGCCAACGCCCGCCTGTACCAGTTGACTTAGGCGCTCCTCCATGCGATCCACGCTCCAGCGATACTGTCCCTGCATCGACGGGATCTCTTCCTTGATATTGCTTCCCTCGGTGACAAACATCGGATAAATCAAGGACGACTTATCCATCCGTGTCTCCCGCACCATCTTGCGCAGCCGCGCACTGGAGCGCAGCCGTCTCGGTCGATATAACAAATCCATCGTATTTCCTCCTGTGTTCTCCCGCACCGTTCATCCTCCATGCAGCGAGGATGTGCGGCGCGCTCCTGCTTATCATAAAAGCCGGGGTTGATTACAGTATATTCCGTTCTCTGTTTTCTTTCAAGAATCATCCGCCATGTTTCCACTTTTTTATTCTTTTTTTCTGCTTTTCTGAGTATTTTCCAGCAAAATGGTTGTAATACGCAAGTTTTTCAACAATTTGATTGACATTCACATAAAATCTGCTACAATGTCATTGCACAGTGCCCTGCGAAATACGCTATCCCGCACTGTGCCATTTCTATTGACAAGGGTTTGAAGGAACAATATGAACATTATCATTATTGGCTGCGGCAAGGTCGGACTCAAGCTGGCAGAAAAGCTGCTGGATGAAGGGCACGACCTTGTGCTCATTGATAAGAGCGAGGCGCGCATTCATTCCATTCCGGAAGAGCTGGATGCCATTCGCATCGTTGGAAACGGTGCCAGTGTGCAGACCCTCCGTGATGCGCAAATCGAAGCGGCAGATATTCTCATCGCGGTGACATCCTCTGATGAGCTTAATCTGCTTTGCTGCCTGATCGCCAAGGAGGTCAGCGGCTGCAACACCATTGCCCGTGTGCGCAGCCCTGTATACAATCAGGAGATGCGCTTTGTAAAGGAAAAGCTCGGCATCTCTATGATTATCAATCCGGAGTTGGCTGCGGCGGTAGAGATCTCCCGTCTGCTATACCTGCCGTCTGCGATGAAAAACGATGTCTTTGCTAAGGGACGTATCGAGCTGCTCAAGCTGCGTCTGCGTCCGGAATACGGTTTGGATGGTATTGCTATCTCACAAATCGGGAATCGAACACATAGCGACATCTTGATCTGCGGCGTGGAACGCGGCGATGAAGTCACTATTCCAGACGGTAATTTCATCCTGCACGACGACGATATTTTGTCCTTCCTCGCGGCACCATTAAATGCCGTTGCCTTTTTCCGCAATATCGGCATGAAAACCAAACAGGTTCGCAGTGCGCTCATTGTGGGCGGCGGCAAAATCTGCTACTATTTGACGCAGCTCCTGCTGCGCATGAAAATCAACGTGCGCATTATTGAACGTGACCGCGCGCGCTGCGAAGAGCTGACGGATCTGTTCCCGGATGCGACCATTATCTGGGGCGATGGTACAGACAAACAGCTTCTGTTAGAGGAAGGTCTGGCAAATACCGAATCCTTTATCACGCTGACCGACATGGATGAGGAGAATGTTCTGCTCGCGCTATATGCCAAAGCGGTCTCAGATCCCAAGCTGGTCACAAAGGTCAACCGAATCGCTTTCAATGACATCATTGAAAATCTGGACATTGGCAGCGTGATCTACCCCAAGAATCTGGCTGCCGACCATATTTTGCAGTATGTTCGCGCCATGAACAACTCCGTGGACAGCAACGTGGAAACATTATATAAAATTCTCGACGGACGCGCCGAGGCACTGGAATTTTCTATCCATGAAAAATCGGAGATCACCGACATCCCGCTTAGTGATTTGGATTTGCGTCGCAATCTGCTGATCGGCGCCATTATCCGAAACGGAACGACGCGGATTCCACGCGGACAGGACAGCATCCAGGTCGGTGATACAGTTATTGTCATCACCTCGCAGAAGCAGCTGCATAATATCGGTGACATTCTCAAAAAACCAAAGGGGCTGATATAATCCCATGAATATCGCGATTGTAATCTATATTATTGGCTGGATTTTGTTGTTGGAAGGCGGCTTTTTGCTGCTGCCCGTTGGTACTGCTGTGTTCTACCAGGAATCCACTGTGTTTCCGTTTCTGATAACCATGCTGTTCTGTTTGGTTCTCGGCACGATATTGATTCTGCGCAAGCCAAAGGATAATGCATTCTTTCTACGGGAAGGCTATGTCTCGGTCTCGTTGAGCTGGATTGTACTCAGCCTTGCCGGTGCGCTTCCCTTCCTGCTTTCCGGATTGCTGACGAATCCGATGGACGCTTTATTCGAGACGGTCTCCGGTTTTACGACAACCGGAGCTACGATTTTTTCCGAAGTAGAATCGCTTCCTCGCTCCATTTTGATCTGGCGCAGCTTCACTCATTGGATTGGCGGCATGGGTGTTCTAGTTTTTCTGCTGATTCTTCTTCCTATGACCGGCGGCAGCCGTATGAATCTGATGAAAGCGGAAAGCCCAGGTCCTTCTGTCACCCGCATCCTGCCAAAGGTACGTTCCAGCGCCAAGGTGCTGTATGAGATCTACTTTGTTTTGACCATTGCACAGTTTATCATTTTGGTCTTTGCCGGTATGTCGCTGTTTGATTCACTCAACACAACATTTGCCACCGCCGGAACGGGTGGCTTCGGCATTAAAAACAACAGCATTGCCGGTTACAATGCTGCCATTCAAATTATCGTTACGATATTTATGATCTTATTCGGCATCAACTTTAACGCATACTTCTTCATCATTTCAAAGAAGTGGAAGGAAGCGTTCAGCAGCACGGAGGTGCGCGCCTATCTCGGTGTCATTGTCGTGTCTACATTGCTTATTACCATCAATATTTATTCCCTGTACAATAACATCGGAGAGGCAGTTCGTCTCGCCGCCTTCCAAGTCGCGTCGATTATCACGACAA
This sequence comes from bacterium, assembly GCA_963595115.1. Lineage (GTDB taxonomy): Bacteria > Bacillota > Clostridia > Oscillospirales > Butyricicoccaceae > Butyricicoccus_A. The sequence goes on along the minus strand of CAVBHI010000331.1, from coordinate 171 downwards.
CTGGCTTTGCCACAGTTGACTTTAATACTTGGCCATTGGCATCGTGTACCATTCTGGTCATGCTGATGTTCATCGGTGCCTGCGCCGGAAGCACTGGCGGCGGTATGAAAATCTCACGTTTTATTATCATGCTGAAGTCGGTACACAAGGAATTTCAGCTGTATCTGCACC
>CAVBHI010000330.1:0-7632 GCA_963595115.1 bacterium | reverse complement strand
GTGGAAACGGAACAGGTGTGAATCCCACCGCACAGTTTCACTATTTCCCGTTGACCTCTCACGATAAGATAAACGGTGTATTGGGAATTCTATGGGATTATTCGATTGATAAGGAAATCCTTTTGCGCATCTTTATTATGCTGGATCTCACCGCGCTGGCGTTGGAACGGCAAAATCTGAAAAATACAGCGCAGAGTATTGCGATTGAAGCTGAGCGCGAGAGTCTGCGCAGCAATCTGCTCCGCTCGATTTCGCATGATTTGCGGACGCCGCTGACCGGCATTATCGGCGCTACGGCTGCCTTACAGGATAATATTGACACCATTGAGCAGGAGAGCGCCCTGTCGCTGATTCGAGACATTAACGAAGATGCCTCGTGGCTGCTGCGCATGACGGAAAACCTGCTTTCGGTTTCTCGTCTGACAACGGCAGACAAAAAAGTTACGGTTAAAAAACAGGATGAAGCAGTAGAAGAGGTTGTACCGGAGGCCGTCATGCGATGCAAGCGACGGATGAAGCAGGCGGCGATTACGGTGCAAATTCCAGAAGATCCACTTTTTGTCCCAATGTCTGCTACCCTAATTGTACAGGTTTTGATTAACTTGATTGAAAACGGTCTCCGCTATGGCAAGCCGCCAATCGAGGTGACGGTTTTTCAAGATGGAAGCAATGCCCATTTCTCCGTGCGGGATCACGGGGACGGACTGAGCCAAGAGGCGCAGAAAAATCTGTTCTGCGGCGTCGGTCAGAAAAAGCCGGAGAGCGGGCGCGGATTGGGAATTGGTCTTTCCCTGTGCAAGGCAATTATTGTTGCACACGGCGGACAAATAACAGGAAGAAATCATGAAGAAGGCGGAGCGATTTTTGAATTTACGCTGCCGCTAGAGGAGGACTCGAATGAAAGTGAATAAGGCTGTTATTCTTATTGTAGAAGACGATGAGACAATTGTTCATATTTTATCGACGATTTTAACCAGCAATGGTTATAATGTTATCAAGGCGGAAACGGGAGCAATGGCACGCTCAATGATTAATTCCTATCATCCGGATGTTATTCTGTTGGATCTTGGCTTGCCGGATATGGACGGGATGGAGATTATCGAATGGCTTCGTCAAAATTATGGCACGTCGGTCTTGGTCGTCTCTGCCAGAGAAGAGGAAGAAGAAAAGGTGCGAGCGTTGGATTTGGGCGCAGATGACTACATAACCAAGCCGTTTGGTACACCGGAGCTGTTAGCGCGCATCCGCACTGCGCTGCGTCATCAAGCGCGTCGGGAATCCGGTGAGGATCTTCCGCGGGATATTTACCATATTGGTGATCTTACGATTGATTTTAAGCGTCGGCAGGTGTTGCTGCACGGAGAGCTTGTTCATTTGACGCAGACAGAGTATAAAATTGTTGAATTGATTGCGCGACGTCCGGGGCGTGTCCTGACATATGATTATATTATCCGTCGAATTTGGGGTGATTATGCAGTCGGAAACAATCGCATTCTTCGCGTCAATATGGCGCATATTCGTCGCAAGCTGGAGGTGAATCCGGCAGAGCCGGAGTATATCATGACGGAAATCGGCGTCGGGTATCGTATGGCAGAGGAATAGAGCCAATCCGGATGAAATCGACAGGAAATGTGAGTTTACAAGAGACTGTCGCGAAAAATACAAATTGGGCACGTATATTGGCGTGTCTAATTTGTATTTTAGCCTGTACGTAACGTTTTTAGGAAGCTGGCGGCTTGACAATTGCACTGACTGACTTTACAATTGAAACTTATGTACCATGCTTTTCGGGTGGCAAAATCAGAGAAACAGAGAGACTATGACTGTGAATGAGCAAAAAACAATGTTAATTGCGGCGGACGAAATGCCCGCGTCGTGCTGGAACGAGCTGGAGAACAGGTATCAGCTCTATTTTGCACGCGATGGCTATCAGGTGTTTCAGATGCTGACAGAGCGACACTTTGATATTATCTTTCTGGACATTTCTCTGTTTGGTTACGACGGACGATACCTACTGCGGCATATTCAGGAAAACCATTTATGTGGAAATGTCGTGCTGACAAGTGAAATACCCAACTTTTCCTATGCGCGAGAGGGCATTTTATATGGAGCATCGGATTATATCCTTCGCCCCTTTGAAATAGAGCCCCTGTGTGCCGTGCTGGAGCGACTGGAAGCACACCGATCAAGTGCGGAAGAGGAGCACATGCTGCGCGTTATGCAGTCAATTCGTGATGTACTTGGCACGCCGCAGTTTGAGAAACGACTGCAGCAAGGACTAAACGAGATGGAACGATGCGCTGCGGATTCCTTTCAACTGGCACATTCCTGTCGAGAGATGTATCAGAGCATTGTTTTGCATGCATTTCAAAAATATAGATGGCTGCCGCTTTATTTGTCGCGAAAGGACTGCGATACGGCTTGTCGTTGGGATACGTCCGATCCAAAATCTATCCTAGAGGATTGTCAAGCACAATCCATACGGCTGCATCAACTGCTGACCCGACTCCATCCGGAGCTAAACAGTCCCAAAATGGAGCCGATTTTGGAGTACATGCTGTCTCATGTTGACGAAGCGCTAAGCCAAAAGGAACTGGCAGCAAAATTCTTTATCAGCTCATCTACCTTGAGTACATATTTTTCTAACACGTTGCTACGCTCTTACCGTCAGTACAATCAGGAGCTTCATATGACACGCGCGGAATTTTTACTGAGAAATACCGATATGAAGTTATACGAAATCTGTGAACAGCTGGGCTTCCGTGATGTCAACTATTTTTCACAACTGTTTAAGCGTCGGACGGGGGTTTCGGTCACGGACTATCGCAGTGCAAATCTGGGGAATTGCGAGAGTTAATCCGGTAACCAAAAAACAGGTAGACAGTCTATTCTGTTTGTATATTACCGGTGTTGCGTTTTGTGCCCGATGGATTCTGGGTGCTGAATTTCCTGATGCCCGTCCTGTATAGAAAAGAACGATGTCCGTCATACAACAGGACATCGTTCTTTCTTTTCTTAACAATCTCTAGATTAAAATGCGGGAAAATCTGGGTTTTATTTAAAAGTAACCGTTACTTAACTGCCTCCAGCAGGGCGTCAACGCGGTCAGTCTTTTCCCATGTGACGTTCAGATCCGTGCGTCCCATGTGACCATATGCAGCGAGCGGACGATAAATCGGCTTGCGCAGGTCAAGATCACGGATAATCGCGCTTGGGCGGAGATCAAAGACCTTTGCGACAGCATCGGACAGAACGTCGTCGGAAACAGTGCCTGTACCAAAGGTATCGACACGGATGGATACTGGCTGCGCCACACCGATAGCATACGCCAGCTGAATCTGGCACTTGGATGCCAGCTCGGCCGCGACAATGTTCTTGGCAACATAGCGTGCGGCATAGGCTGCCGAGCGGTCTACCTTTGTCGGATCTTTGCCGGAGAATGCACCGCCGCCATGCGGTGCAGAGCCGCCATAGGTATCCACAATAATCTTGCGTCCGGTCAAACCGGAATCGCCCTGTGGACCGCCGATAACGAAGCGTCCGGTCGGATTGACGAAAATGCGTGTGTTTTCGTCATACAGATCAGCCGGTAAAGTCGGTGCAATGACACCGGTAATCATATCGTTGCGAATCTGCTCCAGCGTTACGTCTGGATCGTGCTGGGTGGATAAGACCACTGTGTCAATATGAATCGGGTTCTGATTCTTGTCATATTCTACCGTAACCTGTGTTTTGCCATCCGGACGGAGATAGGAGTACTGTCCTGACTTGCGCACCTCCGTCAGTCGCTTTGCCATCTTTTGCGCCAGAGAAATCGGCAGTGGCATCAGTTCTTCGGTTTCATTGCAGGCATAACCAAACATCATACCCTGGTCGCCGGCGCCGGTATTCAGCTCATCGGTCTCCTGACCAGTCTTGCTTTCCAGCGAGCGGTCAACGCCCATTGCAATATCCGGAGACTGCTTATCCAGCGTGGTGATGACGGCACAGGTGTCGCAGTCAAAGCCGAACTTAGCACGGTCATAGCCAATATCGCGGACAACCTCACGTACAATCGACGGAATATCTACCGTCGCTTTGGTTGTGATTTCACCCATAATGCTGACCAAACCGGTCGTTACAATTGTCTCGCAGGCAACGCGGGAATTAGAATCCTGCTCCAGCATTGCATCAAGAATCGCATCGGAAATCTGATCGCAAATTTTGTCCGGATGTCCTTCTGTGACGGACTCGGACGTAAATAGGTACTTTGCCATAATTGCTCCTCCTTGGAACAGACATACAATGTATGTAAGAAAAATTTTAACAAAATAAAAACGCCTGACGGATTCGCCAGTGCGCTTGAAAAATCCTCATCTTTCGATTCTGAAAAGCTGGACACCGGCGGAATTGGCACCTTGCTACCATATAGCAGGTTGCCGGGCTTCATCGGGCCGATCCCTCCACCACTCTTGATAAGGCATGTTAAATTGTTGAGTTTATACTACTCTCCTTTTATGGAACTGTCAAGTCCCATACAGTTTTTTCTCATTATGAAATTTGATTTGATTTGAGAGACTAATTGTGGTATATTTTATGAGGAAAGGTAACATTGAGAGCCAGCTTTTGTGAAGACGGAGGAGGACGGAGCTTATGGATATTTCGGCTATTTTTACACATCCGGCGGAGCGCATTGCCTGCCGCACGCAGCGCGAAGCAATGACATATGGAGAATTATATCGCCGCAGCGAAAATTTGGCGAAGCATATTGTTCTGCGCGGCGCGAAAACGGTTTTGGTTTATGGACATAAAGAATGTTCCATGTTGGTCGCATTTTTGGCATGTATTCGGGCAGGCGTCGCCTATGTACCGTGCAGCACGGGACAGCCACATGATCGCTTGGCAGGCATTGCGGATGAATCAAAGGCAGATTTGGTTCTATGCGCGATCGGACGCGGCTTCTCCGGTTCAAATAAGATCCCGAAGGAAAACATCAAGAAGCTTTCTCAGACCCCTCCGGAAGAAGAGGTTGTTCTTCCGGCAGAGGTGTCAGAAGATTCGATTGCTTATATTATCTTTACATCGGGCAGCACCGGATTGGCGTGCGGCGTCAAGGCAACCCGTGGCAATCTGAATAATTTCATAAATTGGTTGGATACGACCTTTACGCTGGATGAGCCTAGTATCATTTTGAATAACGCATTGCTTTCCATTGACTTGTCGATGGTAGATGTTTACTATTCGCTGACGCACGGTCATACACTGGTCATGACGGAGAATGAGCTGAAGGAAAAGCACAGCTCGTTACTGCGGCATATGCGTGCGAGCAACCCGAACGTAATGGTTATGACCCCTTCCGTTGCGGATTACTGCATTGAACGAAAGAGCTTTAATGCGGAAATGCTGCCGAATTTGAAGGTGATTTATCTTTCGGGCGAGGCATTGCACCGCCAGACCCCGAAGGAGCTGCATGAACGCTTCCCGAATTTGAAGGTGATCAACGCTTATGGCTCGACCGAAAGCACCTGTAATGTCACAGCCAGTGAGATTACAGCGGATATGTGTGATCGCCCTGTGCCGATTGGTACGCTGGCACAGAGCGCGACAGAGATTCTTCTTATGAATCCAAAAGAAGATGTCTGTGTGGAAGAAGGCAAAGAGGGCGAAATTGTTCTGGTCGGCGCAAGTGTTACGGCAGGCTATACGAACGGCGAACAGGGCGGCTACTTTACGTATGAAAATCGTCCGGCATACCGCACCGGTGATATTGGTTATATTCAAGAGGGGAAGCTTTATTGGAAGGCTCGTAAGGACTCACAGGTTAAGGTCGGCGGGTATCGGCTGGAATGTCGTGATGTAGAGATCAATATGTGCCGCATTGATGGTGTTGTTGCCTGTGGCGCTATTGTTCAGTATGGACACCTGGTTGCATATGTTACGCTGAAGGAGGATAAGCAGATGACACCGGGACAGATTCGTTCGGCTGCACGGCAGTACCTGCCGCAGTTTATGATTCCGGGCATCGTGCGTATTTTGCACAGCCTTCCGATGGATGAAAAGGGAAAGCTGGATCGTAAGCGTCTTGCTGAGCTGTGATGGATTGAAAAAAGTTATTCCATGATGTAAAATAACAGATGCGTTAAAAGATAAAACATGGGCTAAAAGCTTTTCCTCAAGCTTTTAGCCCATGTTGACGTTATGGCATTTGTTTTATGATGTAGCGCTGCGCACAGATTTGAAGACTTTTTGCCGATTTTTATTGTTATTGACATTGGATTTCACTGGAAGAAAAGCCGGAATATAACGACAAGGGTGTTAAGTTTATGCTAAATTTATACGAGAAAACGGGAGATTTAACGAAAAATAGGCGTTTTAATGGTTGACGGAATACCTTTTTCTGATTAAGATATTATAAGATATTTTGATGCTTGCATGATTGGAGAAGATGAGGAGCAGACTACATGAATGTGTATTTAGGAATAGACATCGGTTCCACTACCGTCAAATTGGTTGCGGTAGGGGAGAATGAAGCGACGGGGCGTTCGCAAATTTTATATCGAAAATATGAACGTCACTTTTCTAAAGTGCGTGAAAAAGCCTGCGAAATGCTGTCGGATGCAAAACAGATTATCGGTGATGCAACGCTTCGGGTTGCGATTACCGGGTCTGCCGGACTTGGTGTTGCAAAAGCCAGTGGAGTAGACTTTGTGCAGGAGGTCTTTGCGACACGAAAGTGTGTGGGACGCTTTGTGCCGAATGCCGACGTTGTCATTGAACTCGGTGGTGAAGATGCAAAAATTGTGTTCCTCACTGGACAGCTGGAGGAGAGAATGAACGGTACCTGTGCAGGCGGAACAGGTGCTTTTATTGACCAGATGGCAGTGCTGCTGGACGTTACGCCGGAGGAACTGGATCGTCTGGCACAGAATGCCGAGCGGCTGTATACGATTGCATCTCGCTGCGGCGTATTTGCTAAGAGCGATATTCAGCCGCTGCTGAACGAAGGTGCGCGCAAGGAGGACATTGCCGCATCAATTTTTCAGGCGGTTGTCAATCAAACGCTGACCGGCTTGGCGCAGGGACGTGAAATTGAGGGGGATGTACTGTTTTTGGGCGGTCCGCTGTTTTTCTTCAAGGGATTGCAGCAGCGGTTTCAGGAGACTCTGGGTCTGAGCAAGGAGCATGCACATTTCCCTGAGCTGGCGCCATATGCGATTGCTGCCGGTGCAGCCTGCTATGCACAGGAGAACACAACTCATACATACACGTATGACGATTTATTGGAAACACTGCAAAAAACAGCAGGTGTCCGTGTGGCGGCGGCAACGCTCGATCCGTTGTTCCATGACAAAAAAGAATACGATGCATTCTGTCGGCGTCATAATTCAAGTGACATTATGCATGAGAATGTCTCCATGTATACCGGCGATGCTTATTTGGGAATTGACTGTGGCTCGACGACAACGAAGCTTGTGCTGATTGGCGAAGACAAGCAGCTGCTGTTCCATTACTATGGTCCAAACAAGGGCAATCCGGTGGACATTATCTGCGCACAGCTAAAGAAGCTGTATGCGCTGTGCGGCGATCGTGTTCATATTTGTGCATCCGCCGTAACGGGCTATGGTGAGGCTCTGATTCTAAATGCCTTTGGCG
>CAVBHI010000329.1:0-13224 GCA_963595115.1 bacterium | reverse complement strand
GGCGATAGCCGTCTACGGCGGCGACGTTCAGCTGCTTGTCCTCAGCTTCAAACAGACAGCCGGTGTGGATTGGCTTGCTTTCGTTGTCCGAAACCGCGAAAATTGTCTGCGAAATCATGGATTTCAGCGTTTTTTGCGGCAAAATGATCGGTGATTCCTCGGTGCTGACGTCCGGCAGTTGCGGGAAATCCTGCGCCTCCGACGCAACTAAGTTAAACACGGTTTTGCCGCAGCGAATGGTGGTTAGCAGGGAATCGTTGGTCTCGACATAGATGATGTCATCCGGCAGCTTGCGGATGATGTCGCCGAACAGTCGTGCATTGAGCACGGCGGAGCCGGGTTCTGTGACCTGTGCGCCGATGGTGACACGGATTCCCATGGACATATTATAGCCGCACAGGTGAATTTCGGTATCGGCAGTAATGAGAATGCCTTCCAGCAGTGCGATAGGACTTTTGCTGCTGACGGCACGAGATGCGGTTGTGATGGCATCCTGTAGGATGGATTTTTCACAGGAAAACTGCATGATGCTCCTCCTTTGTTTCGTGTGGAATGAATGGTGGTATGATGTCGGATGAGCTGTATTTCTGTCCACAGCAGTTCGCTGTCGCTTTATGCGATCCGACGTGCTTCTAAATCATAAAAAGATAAGATAATTAGTAATAGTAGTAGGTACTTGGAAACTGTGGAAAAGTGCCGCAAATGCCCATGCTGTGGGTGTTTGCTCGTTCACAGCTGTCTGGGGACAGAGTGGGGATAATTTTTGCGGATTTGGTGCGGCTTGCGATTTCCACAGAATCGCATCCACAGTCCACAGGGCGGTGTGGAGAAAAAATGACCGGTTTTGGCGGCGTCCTGTCGGGCAGCGCTGCATGAATTTGCATAGTTATGCAGGCGGTTAGTTGCGAATGTTGGAGGTCAGTGTTTTGATAATATTCTCCATTTCTGTGGTGTTTTCCAGATATTCCTCGACCTTGTTGATCGAGTGTAGGACGGTGGTGTGGTCGCGGGAGAATACCTTGCCGATTTCCGGAAGGGAGTAGTCGGTGAGCTTGCGCACGAGGTACATGGCGACCTGCCGTGGGAGCACCATGTCGCGGGAGCGTCCACTGCCGCGCAGTTTTTCGACCGGAATGCAGTAGTAGTTGGAGACCTCGCGCAGGATCATGTCCGGCGTCGGATTCATGCCGGGATTTTCCTTGAAGATGTCGGTGATTGCCTCCTGCGCTAGCTCCATGTTGATTTCGCGTCCCATCAGCTCGTGCAGCGCTTTGATTTTCTTGACGGTTCCCTCCAGCTGCCGCACGTTGGAGGTGATGGTCTTGGCGATGTAGTCGTTGATCTCGTGGCTGAGGTGAAAGCCGAGCGATTCGGTCTTCATTTGGATGATGGCGATGCGAGTTTCATAATCCGGCGGCTTGATGTCTGCAATCAGACCCCACTCGAAGCGGGTTTGCAGCCGTTCCTCCAGCAGATTGATCTCCTTGGGTGGTCGGTCGGAGGTCAGGACGATTTGCTTGTTTGCCTCGTACAGCGTGTTGAAGGTGTGGAAGAATTCTTCCTGTGTGCTGTCCTTGCCGGCGATAAACTGGATGTCATCGACGAGAAGAATGTTGGAGGAGCGGTATTTGTCGCGGAATTCCTGTACGCGGGCGGTCTGAATCGAGTTGATCAGCTCGTTGGTGAAGTCTTCGCCCTTGATATAGATGATGCGGTCGTTGGGATGGCTGCTGCGCACCGCCGAAGCGATGGCGTACAGCAGGTGGGTTTTGCCCAGTCCGGACTGACCGTAGATAAACAGCGGGTTGTAGCTGCGTCCGGGGTTGTTGGCAACGGCGGTGGCGGCGGCGTGGGCGAATTTGTTGGATGAGCCGACGATGAACTGCTCAAAGGTGTACTCGTCCTCCGAGCTTTTTTCGTTCTGGTGGCTGATAAATTCGCCGGTGGTGATCGCGACGTCGATGTCGGCGGAAAACAGATCCTTCAGCGCGCTGCGGATCAGGTCGGCGTAGCGCTGCTCGATGATTTCCTGCTTGAAGCTGTCCGGCGTGTGTAGGACGAGCTGGTCGTTCTTAAATTCTACCGCGGTGAGATCGCTGAACCATGCGTCCAAGGTGACCTGATTCAGCTGTTTTTCCAGAAGATTCAGGACGAGCTTCCAGATGTCGCTCGGTGTGTTCATATCGTCGTTGCCCCTTTTCCTAGTCTCTGGGCGTCAGGCGCCCGTGTTTCCCTGCCGCATAACGACAAAGATACACTCTATATATTAGCACCAAATTCACACTTTGTCCACAGGTTTATCCACAATCTGAGCGGCAAATGCGGTGCGAAAGCGGGAAAACAGGGCAAAAAACAAACAAAAACATCGAATGTCTTGAAATTTCCGGTTGACAAGAGCGCTTTTGCACGTTTATAATGTATTTCGTACATTCGCGCAGTATGTATGGTGCAGTCGGACAGGCAGCGGCATTTGCCCGATGATTCGGACCTGTGCCGGTGCCCGCACGAATTGAAATTTTGTATATGGAGGTGCAGCCGCTATGTTGAGAACGTATCAGCCGAAGAAGCGCCAGCGCAGCAAGGTGCATGGCTTCCGCAAGAGAATGGCTACTGCCAATGGCAGAAAGGTACTTGCTCGTCGCCGTTCCCGCGGCAGAGCTCGCCTGAGCCTGTAATTTGGAGACAGATGGACCGCCGCATGCGGTCCATTTCTGTTTTCCCGCCGTTTGCGGAAAAGCAGAACGGATGTCGGGAAAATGCTTCCCGACCGGCAAGAGAACATTTGGATGGAGCACGCCGGAAAGAGGCTTCATCGGCTCCGGCAGCGTATTCGGCCGGAGGGGAGACGCCGATTCGTCCCCAGCGGGTACCGGGAGGAACAACGCGTCTTCCGCGCAGAGACACGGAAGAGGATTTCGCACAATGAAAAACACGCTGAAGGAAAACCGCGATTTTCGCCGACTGTATGGACGGGGACGTTCCGCCGTATCCGATTGTATGGTCGTTTATACGATGCGCAACCGGTTTGGAGCAGGGCGTCTCGGCATTACGACGGGCGTCAAGCTTGGTCACGCGGTGGTACGCAACCGGCTGCGCCGTGTGGTGCGGGAGATTTATCGTCAGCACGCGCCGCAGATGCGTCCGAATATGGATGTCGTCGTTGTCGTGCGCGCCGCCGCCGTCCGCGCCAGCTACTGGGAAATGGAACGCGCGTTTCGGTACTGTGCGGAAAAGGTCGGACTGTTGGAGAAAAAAACCGATGCGGGGGAGGAGCACCAATGAAACGGCTTCTGCTCGCCGCAATCCGCTTTTACCGCGTCCATATTTCGCCGTTTACCCCGCCGAAGTGCCGCTATATCCCGACCTGTTCGAGCTATGCGGAGCAGGCGATTCGGAAATACGGCGCACTCAAAGGAGGATGGCTTGCCGCGCTGCGATTGCTGCGCTGCCACCCGTTTTCGCACCATGATCCGTATGATCCCGTGCCGTAAACCATTCATCAAACCCCTTTGGAGGAAATAATGGGAAAAATTTTCGGAATTATTTTTGTCAGACCGCTGGGTCTGATCCTGATGTGGCTGTATTCCATGATTCAAAACTATGGTCTCGCCATTATCGCCTTTACCATTGTTGTCAAGCTGATTCTCCTGCCGTTCATGTATCATCAGAAGAAAAACATGAAGAAGATGAGCAAGGTCAGCGGAGAGGCGCAGATTATTCAAAAGCGCTACGCGAAGAATCAGGCAAAGGCACAGGAGGAAATCTCCAAGCTGTACCAGCGTGAGGGTGTCAACCCCATGGGCAGCTGCCTGCTGACCTTTATCACGCTGCCGATCATGATGGCTCTGTACTATGCGGTTCGCAAGCCGCTGACCTTTATGATGGGTCTGAGCGACGAAACCATCAACTCCATTGCGCAGGCAATGGGCACGACGTTTGACGCGAGCCAGGTCAACGGTCAAATCGAGCTGGCGAAGATGGTTCATGAGAACTGGGACAAGGTGTCGCAGTTTGCCGGAGAGGGACTGGTCAGCATTGACTTCAACTTCTTCGGATTGGATCTGTCGGCAGTGCCGCAGTGGAACGTGCTCAACGCCCTGTGGCTGATTCCGGTTTTGTCCGGCGTGACGTCTATGCTGGCATCGCTTGTCATGCAGAAGATGCAGAAGATACAGAACCCGAATCGCACGGCGCAGGAAAATCAGATGGCATCCACGATGAACACCATGCTGATTATCATGCCGCTGATGTCGATCTGGATTGCATTCAGCCTGCCGGCTTCGATGGGTACCTACTGGATTGTCAACAACATCTTTACGCTGTTCCAAGAGCTGGTTTTGACGTGGTTCCTCGTCCGCTTCAACAAGTTTAATGACGATGTGGAGACGGTCGAGCGCCGTGAGCGCGAGGAAGCGCACCAGAAGAAGATTCAGGATCGCGCCGATCAGCAGCGTGCGGTTGCTGCCGGTGAGGTGGAGCGTATCGGAGAAAAATCCCCGAATACGTCAAAAAAGAAGAAAAAAGCACAAAATAAGCAGAATAAGAAAAAATAAAGAGAGGGGGATGTTCTAACATGATAAAAACGATTGAAAAGCAGGCGGCAACGCTGGAAGAGGCGTTCCATCTGGCAGAGCAGGAGCTGGAGCAGCTGGACGGCGAGGTAGAAATTGTCTCCCGCGAAGTGGTCGAAAAGGGCAAGAAGGGTCTGTTCGGCATCGGCGCTGTTCCGGCAAGGGTCGTTGTCACCTACGAAGAGAAGGAGCAGCCGACGGCGGCGGTACATACCGGCGATCCGGCGCAGGACGCGAAGACCTTCCTTGACGGACTGCTGGAGAAGATGGGCATTGCAGGCGAAGCGTTTCCGGAGATGGATGAGGAAGGACAGCTGTTTGTTGATGTCCGCGGCGACAACATGGGCGCTGTGATTGGGCGCCGCGGCGACACGCTGGACGCGATCCAGTACCTGACCTCTCTGACGGTAAACCGTGGACGTGAGGAGCACATCCGCGTGACGATTGACACCGAGGGCTACCGCGCAAAGCGCGAGGAGTCGTTGCAGCGTTTGGCGCGCAAAATGGCGGGCAAGGTGCTCAAATACCACAAGAATATGACGCTTGAACCGATGAATCCCTATGAAAGACGCATTATTCATGCGGCTTTGCAGGATTACAACGGCGTCACGACCTATTCCACGGGCACGGAGCCGAACCGCCGCGTTGTCGTTGCAATGGAACGCGGCAGCGGAAGATCGCAGCATTCCTCCAATAGAAACTACCGCAAGCGGAGTTATTCGGAGGAGTAATTGACTGCGCACAAGAGAGAAAAGTGAGGTGCGTATCCTATGAATCAGACCATTGCCGCGATTGCGACAGGGCCTGTGTCCGGACCGATCGGCATCGTCCGCATCTCCGGTCCGGATACGATGGCGGTCATCGACCGCATCTTTCATCCTCAGGACGGCAGCGCCATATCCGGCAAGCCATCCCGCCTTCTCACTTATGGTTCACTCTTGTCCCGCACCGGCGAGGTCATTGACCGGTGTCTTGCGTGCGTGATGCACACGCCGCATTCGTATACCGGCGAGGACATGGCGGAGATTCAATGCCACGGTTCGCCTGCCATTCTCTCGGAAACCCTGTCGGCGCTGTTTTCCAACGGCGCAGTACAGGCAAGCCCCGGTGAATTTACCCGTCGGGCGTTTTTGGCAGGGAAGCTGGATCTGTCCGGCGCAGAGGCGGTGCACGATCTGGTCACGGCGGCGACGGTGCAGGCCGCACAAAACGCCGCCGCGCAGCTGGACGGCGCGATTGGCTCGCGCATCACGGCGCTGCGGCAGGAGCTGGTGGATCTGGTGGCGGAATTTCTGGCGGTTGTGGATTATCCGGATGAGGAAATTGATTCCGTGCTGATGGAACGCTCGTGCGAAATTCTGCACGACGCCACGCGGGATCTGTATGCGCTGGCGGAAACCTATGAACGCGGACGCATTTTGCGCGAGGGAATTCCCTGTGCGATTTTGGGACGCCCGAATGCAGGAAAATCGTCGTTGCTGAATGCGCTGGCGGGAGAGGATCGTGCCATTGTCACCAACGTTCCGGGTACAACGCGGGACGTGATTGAGGAATCCATTCGTATCGGTCCGGTGGTTTTGCGTCTGTATGATACGGCAGGGCTGCGGGATACCCAGGATCCGGTGGAGAAAATCGGCATTGACCGCGCCATGAAGCAGGCACGCGATTCGTACCTGATTCTGGCGGTGTTTGACTCCAGCGACAGCATATCGGACGAGGATCTGATGGTGATGGCGCGGACGCATGGAAAACGCACAATTGCGGTACTGAATAAGAGTGATCTTCCCTCTGCACTGAACATTGAAACCATTCGCAAGCGGTTTGAATACGTTGTTGCGGTGAGTGCGCTGACCGGCGAGGGCATTGACGAGCTGAACGAATGCATTGCCAAGGTCGTCGGTATGAACGGCACGGCGTTTGACGGCGGCGTGATTACTAACGCCCGTCAGGCGGCGGCGCTGGTTCGCGCGGCAGAGCGGTGTGAGGAGGCATTTTATGCGGCACAGTCCGGTATGACGCCGGATGCTGTCGTGATGGACACAGAGGGTGCGATCGCCGCACTGGGAGAAATTACGGGTCAATCGGTGCGCGACGACATCGTAGCCACGATTTTTGACAAGTTCTGTGTCGGAAAGTAATGGACTGTCATTCCGAGCGGGGGCGCGTCTCCCGCTTGGAATGATATTTTTGTATCTGCGGATTATTGCAAACTGTTTTGCAGTTATTCACACTTTACACAGAGTTATCAACAGTTTGCACGCAAAACAACAGGACAAAAGGGAAAGAATGCGGGAAAAACAGGGAGTATTTTGAGAAAATCGCATGTTTTTCTTGGCTTATCCTCTTCGTTGTACACAAAGTTTTCCCCATCCTGTGGATAACTTTGTGTACAACGATGCGTATGAACCGACGGACAGCCGGAACGGGATTCTGGCTTTGTTCGTGTGATTACCGTTTGCAATCAACAGGGTCAGGAGGGAAATCGGTGAACTTTTTTGCCGGAACATATGATATTGCCGTCATCGGCGCGGGTCACGCGGGGATTGAGGCGGCACTGGCTGCCGCGCGGCTGGGACTGCGCACGCTGTGCTTTACGATTAACCTGGATGCGGTGGGAAATATGCCGTGCAATCCGGCGATCGGCGGCACAGCGAAGGGACATCTGGTGCGGGAAATTGACGCGCTGGGCGGCGAAATGGCGCGTGCGGCGGATCATGCCTGCATTCAATATCGCCTGCTCAACCGCGGCAAGGGTCCGGCGGTGCACTCGCTGCGTGCACAGGCAGACCGGATGGAATACCGTGAATATATGAAGCACGTGCTGGAGCGGCAGGACAACCTGTTTTTGAAGCAGGGAGAGATTATTGAAATTACAACGGAAAACGGCGCTGTGACCGGTGTGACGACGCGTATCGGCGCGCATTATGCGGTGAAGGCAGTAATTATTGCGACCGGAACGTATTTGCAGGGACGGATCATCATTGGTGACAGCTTTTACGACGGCGGTCCGGACGGCATGTTTGCCGCGCTTGGTTTGACCAACTGCCTGCGGGATATGGGGCTGCGTTTGATGCGCTTTAAGACGGGTACGCCGCCGCGCGTCAATCGCCGCAGCATTGACTATACGGATCTGGAGGTGCAGGAGGGCGAACAAAACTGTATCCCGTTCTCGTTTGAGAGCGAGAACGCGCCGCCAAACCGTGCCGTCTGTCATCTGACGTATACCAACGGGCAGACCCATGCGGTCATTCGGGAAAATCTGCACCGCTCTCCGCTGTATTCGGGCAAGGTCAAGGGCATTGGTCCGCGCTACTGCCCGTCGATCGAGGATAAAGTGGTGCGCTTTGCCGACAAACCGAGACATCAGCTGTTTTTGGAGCCGATGGGTCTGAATACGGAGGAAATTTACGTACAGGGCTTCTCCTCGTCGCTGCCGGAGGATGTGCAGATCGCCATGATTCACACGATCAAGGGACTGGAAAAGGCAGAGGTCATGCGTCCGGCGTATGCGATCGAGTACGATTGCATTGATCCGCTGGAGCTGCGTCCGACACTGGAGACGAAAAAGGTTTCCGGTTTGTACGGCGCAGGACAGTTCAACGGCACATCCGGTTACGAAGAGGCGGCAGCACAGGGATTGGTTGCCGGTATCAATGCGGCGCGTAAGCTCAAGGGAGAAGCGCCGCTGATTCTGGATCGCGCCGATGGCTATATCGGCACGCTGATTGATGATTTGGTCACATGCGGCACAAACGAGCCGTATCGTATGATGACCTCCCGCAGCGAATACCGTTTGCTTTTGCGGCAGGACAACGCCGATGAACGCTTGGTGCCAATCGGCGCGAAGGTCGGTCTAAACTCGTCGGAACGGCTGGAACAGGTGCGAAAAAAGTATGAAGCGGTACAGCAGGAGATTGCGCGTGTTTCCAAGGTGACGGTGGGACCGACGGAGGAAATGCAGGCGTTTTTACAGGAGCATCGCAGCACGCCGCTCAAATCTGGCGCACATTTGAACGACCTGATTCGCCGTCCGGAGCTGGGCTATGATATGCTTGCTCCGTTTGATCCGGAGCGTCCGGCGTTGTCGGAGGTCATCCGCGAGCAAGTGGAAATTCAGATCAAATATGAGGGCTATATTGCCCGTCAGCTGCGCGATGTCGAACAGTTCCGCAAGCTGGAGAGCCATGCCCTTCCTGCGGATTTGGATTATGAATCCATGGATTCGCTCCGGCTGGAGGCACGGCAGAAGCTGCAGCAGGTGCGCCCGCTCAACTTCGGGCAGGCATCGCGCATCTCCGGCGTCAGTCCGGCGGACATTACGGCGCTCATGATTACGGTAGATTTGATGGAGAAAAACAGGCATGATGGATAAAATTTTACGCGAGGGTCTGGCGCAGTGGAATATTCCGTTGACGCAGGAGAGCGCCGACCGGTTGGAGGATTTCGCCGACCGTGTGCGCGAGACAAATAAGGTGATGAACCTGACGGCGATTACCGAGCCGGAGGAATTTGCACGCAAGCATGTGCTGGACTGCGCTTCGCTGCTGACGGTACAGCCATTTGCCGGAAAAAAAATCGTAGACGTCGGCTGCGGCGCGGGCTTTCCTGGTATGCCGCTCAAGCTGCTGTGTCCGGACTGCACGGTGACGCTGCTGGATTCGCTGGGGAAACGCATTCATTTTCTGCAAACCTGTATCGAAGAAATGCATTTGCATGGCATTGAGGCGGTGCACGCCCGCGCGGAGGAATACGCAAAAAGTCACCGGAATGGCTATGACATCGCGGTTTCACGGGCGGTTGCCAAGCTGAATGTACTGGCAGAGCTTTCGCTGCCGATGGTAAAGACCGGCGGCTATTTCCTTGCGATGAAGAGCACCGGCAGTGAGGAAGAGATAGAGAATGCCAAGCACGCGATTTCCGTGCTCGGCGGCGAGCACATCGAAAACCGCGATATTCTGATTCCGGGAACGGACATCACGCACCGGATTGTAGTGATCCGCAAAGTGCGAGAGACGCCGGCACGCTATCCGAGACGGTTTCAAAAAATTTCCGCATCCCCGCTTTGAGTGTTTCACGTGAAACAAACAACGACGTCCATCGTGCGACCGGCACGGCGGACGTCGTTGCTGTATAAAAAAGACAGCATGTCAAACAGAGGCTGTTTCACGTGAAACAATGCGATCGCTCCCGTGTGTCGTTTGTGTAATTTTACAGTGGAGAGGTTGTTTCACGTGAAACAACGTGTTATAATAAGGTCGGTTCTTTTCCAACAAGGAAAAACAGATCCGGAAAGGAAAAACATATGGGTAAGATCATTGCATTTGCAAATCAAAAGGGCGGCGTCGGAAAAACCACAACAGCCGTCAATCTTGCGGCTGCGCTGACCGAACAGGAACAACGGGTGCTGCTGTGTGATTTTGATCCGCAGGGTAACGCCACGTCCGGCTTTGGAATCGACCCGCGGTCGCTGGAAACCAGCATTTATGAGCTGATTATTGACGAGGACGCTTCGGTAGACGATGCGATTATTCATACGGAGTGGGCGGATGTTCTGGGAGCCAATGTCAATCTGGCTGGCGCGGAAATCGACCTGATTGAATTGGAACAGCGGGAATACCGCTTGAAAATGGTATTGGATCAGATTCGGGATGACTACGATTATATTCTTGTAGACTGTCCGCCGTCTCTCGGTCTGCTGACCTTGAACTGTCTGTGTGCGGCGGATTCGTTCCTTGTGCCGCTTCAGTGCGAGTACTACGCGCTGGAGGGCTTGACACAGCTGATGACGACGATTCGCGCCGTACAGCGCAACCTGAACACGGATATTCAGATGGAGGGCGTTCTGCTGACCATGTTTGATGGCAGAACCAATCTATCCATTCAGGTGGTGGATGAGGTCAAGCGGCATTTTGGCAGCAAGGTTTTCTCTACGGTTGTGCCACGGAATGTGCGCCTTTCCGAAGCGCCGAGCCATGGACAGCCGATTACTGCCTATGACCGCTATTGCCGCGGCGCAGAGGCATATATGGCGTTGGCGCAGGAGCTGCTTCGCCGGAACATCGGATAAGGAGGAGGAGTATGGCTTCCAAAAACTTAGGACGCGGACTGTCTGCATTGTTTGGAGAAGAAACCGCAGCGCCGACGCAGGCAGAGAAGGAAATCAAGCCGCGCGGCGGATTTCGCAGCCTCCCGCTGCGCAAGATTGAGCCGAACCAATCGCAGCCGCGCCGCACGTTTGACGAGCAGGCGCTGCAGGAGCTGGAAAACAGCATTCGGCGGCATGGGGTACTTGCCCCCATCACGGTGCGCCCGTCGCAGAACGGCATGTATCAGATTATCGCAGGGGAGCGCCGCTGGCGCGCCGCACGCCGCGCCGGACTGGACAACATTCCGGCGATGATTGTGGAAGCGGACGACCAAACCATGATGGAGATGGCGATGATTGAAAACCTACAGCGTGAGGATTTGAATCCGGTGGAAGAAGCCGAGGGCTTCCGTGCGCTGATTGACGATTTTGGCATGACGCAGGACGTTGTAGCGGAGCGCGTCGGACGGTCGCGTTCCGCAGTTGCCAACAGCCTGCGTCTGCTGGCGTTGTCAGACGACATCCGTGCGATGCTGATTGAGGGCACACTGACGCCGGGACACGCGCGGGCGGTGCTCGCGGTGCAGGATGAAAGCAAGCGTGACGAGGCAGCCAAGACGATTGCCGAGAGCGGCATGACGGTGCGTCAGGCAGAGCTGTTTGCCAAAAAGCTCAACCGCTCAGAGAAAAAGACGGCGGAAAAGAAAAAAGAAACGTTCGCAGTCAATTATTTTGCCGATATGGAAAAGACGCTGGAGGGAGCGCTCGGCAGAAAGGTGCATGTTTCCGGAAAACAGGACAAGGGTACGATTGAGCTGGAGTTTTACGGCAGCGAGGATCTGGAACGGTTGACCGCTGCGCTGTCGTCGCTGCTGCTGTGATACGGAGGCAAAGCATGTTCTGGGACAAAAAGAGGAAAATGAAATCGGATCATATCGAAGAAGATATTACGATCTATGATGAGAATGATTCCATCGCGCGCAGTCGGCAGAAGAGCCGCCGCGTATTTGTATTTTATATCATTGCGCTGTTCAGCCTGGCATTGGTCATCATTCTTGCCAGCTATGTCCTGCAGTCGCATCAGCGCAAGCAGCTGGAGAGCATGGACAAGCAGCTGAACGCACAGTTTGACATCACTGCCGGTGCACAGAGCCGCGCCGAGGAGATGCAGGAGCAGCTGGAAAAAATGCAGGAGCAGCTGGACAGCGCCAATCAGGATCTGAAAAGCTATAAGAAAAAGCTCAAGAAGAACAAGCAGACGCTGAAAACGGCGCGGCAGGAGATTCAGGCGCTCAATCAGCTGTGGAAGCTGGAGGAGCTGTACAAGGACGGCAGCTTTGATGAGGCGGAGGAGCTGGTTGCTCAGATGGACGAGGCATATACGCGCGAAGCACTGATAAATTCAGAACAATCGCCATTGACAGGAGAGGCTGCAACGGAATATGATGATATTTGTACCGCTTTGGGCGTGTGACAAGAAAAAAATAACAAGATGCAACGCATTCTTTTCAGGAAAGGAATAAGGAACTCATGTTAGATGTAAAGGTAATCCGTGAGAACGCGGACAAGGTAAAAGCGCGTCTGGCACAGCGCGGAAAAAGCTATGATGAGGAAGTCAATCAGATTTTAGCGCTGGATCAGAAGCGCCGCGACATTATCGGTCGCGTCGAGGTGATGAAGGCGGAGCAGAACAAGGTCTCCAAGGAGATTCCGAAGCGCAAGAAGGCGGGTGAGGATGTCTCGGACATTCTGGCAGAGATGAAAACGCTGTCCGAGAATGTCAAGAAGCTGGACGCGGAGCTGGCGGAGACGATGGACAAGCTGCATGAGGTGTTGCTGACTGTACCGAATGTACCGGCAGATCAAGTACCGGAGGGAGTGGATGACACCTGCAATCCGGAGATCCGCCGCTGGGGTGAGCCGCGTCAGTTCCCGTATGAGCCGAAGGCGCATTGGGACATTGGCAAGGATCTGGGCATCCTGGATCCGGAAACCGCAGCGAAGGTCACAGGCAGCCGCTTCCATTTCTATAAGGGTCTGGGCGCTCGGCTGGAGCGCGCCGTGATCAACTACTTCCTGAATACGCACACGGACAACGGCTATACGGAGATTCTGCCGCCGTTTATCGCCAACGTGGCTTCGATGACCGGCACAGGTCAGCTGCCGAAGTTCGCGGAGGATATGTATCATCTGGAGAACACGGATCAGTACCTGATTCCGACGGCAGAGGTACCGGTAACGAATATGTACCGCGATGAAATTATTCCGAATGAACAGCTGCCCATTCGTTATGCGGCATATTCCGCCTGCTTCCGCGGTGAGGCTGGCGCAGCGGGACGCGATGCCCGCGGTCTGATCCGTCAGCATCAGTTCAATAAGGTCGAGCTGGTCAACTTTACCGCGCCGGAGGATTCGTGGAATCAGCTGGAGAATCTGACGCATGAGGCGGAGCGCGTCTTGCAGGGTCTTGGTCTGCCGTACCGCGTTGTCATGCTGTGTACCGGAGACGTCGGCTTCAGCTCGGCGTGCACCTACGATATTGAAGTATGGATGCCGTCTTATGGCCGC
>CAVBHI010000328.1:0-13440 GCA_963595115.1 bacterium | reverse complement strand
AATCACCTCGTTGTTATGTACGCGCATGAACTTTCCGGCGTTGCAGTACAGCGTTCGTTTTTTGTCCTTTGTATTATGGCTTCTGCTCCCCGTTTTTTGCCGTCTGAACCACCTCCAGCATCCCCCTAATTTTATTCAGTTTAGCATGTTCCTCATGGAAAGTCTATCATCCTGCGGTCTTATCTTCGCCGACAATTTAAATAATGCGCTGGTTTTCTCACAGCCCTGCGCGGAACTGCGTCGGTGTCACACCGACCTTTTCCACGAACGATTTGATAAAATTCCCTTCACTATGGTATCCGGAGGCAAACGCAATCTGCCGCACCGTCTGTTCGGTATTTACCAGCAAATGCTTGGCATGGTTCAGCCGCAGTATCACCAGATATTCATGCGGCGCATAGCCGGTTTCCTGACGAAAAACACGCGAAAAATGAGAGCTGCTCATGTGAACAAACGCCGCCACCTCTGTCACCGACAGCGATTCCAACAGATGCCGCTGCATATAATCCATCGCCAGCATGACCGCCGACGGCTCTGCTCGCATCTTGTTTTCCGGCGTGACTGCCAGACTGCACAGCAGACGATATACCACCTGTGACCGCTCGGATTCGTTCGAGATGCCTTCCCCGTGAATCACTCGCCGTATGTCCTCCGCAAAGTCCGGATATGGCAGCGCAAATGGCGGGCGAATGTGCACACGCATAATATATTCATAAAATCGCCGCGCATCAATGCCGTCAAAATGAATCCACACGAACCGGCTGTCGGTTCTAGCATAATAAACATGCGGTTCTCGACAGTCCAAGATGGTACATTCTCCGGTTTCCACAACATATTTTCGTCCGCCCGCCTCCACATAAATCGCTCCCTCCAGCACGGCAAACAGCATAAAGGAAAGATGATGACTTTCTTCCCGTGCTGCTGCCAGGCGGAAGTGAAAATAATAGTCGCCTGTCACATAAAAGTCCCCGCGCCGTGTAACATATAAAAACAGTTCCCGCGCCATCGCAGACGGTGTCTCAAAAAACTTCACAGACAACTCTTTTACACCTTTTTCCTGCAAATACATACTCGCACCCCCATCCTC
Source organism: bacterium (assembly GCA_963595115.1). Lineage (GTDB taxonomy): Bacteria > Bacillota > Clostridia > Oscillospirales > Butyricicoccaceae > Butyricicoccus_A. The sequence goes on along the minus strand of CAVBHI010000328.1, from coordinate 12,353 downwards.
CCTTATTGTAACAAGCTGCATCCTGTTCAGCAAGTTATCAGTAGAAAAAGCACAAAATATTAACACCATCATTGAAAATATTATTGTTTTCCTTTCTTTTATCCTCTATACTAATAGCAGTAGAGGGGAGCAAATACTGCTTCCTCTTGCTGCACGGCTGTACCGCCGGTTTCCTTCTCACAGTGTTTTCTGTGTTGGCGGCAAACAGTTGGGCGCTCTTCTCTCTCCTTCGGCTCTCTCTCCAAATCAGCCGGAGGAGATTTTTTATGCCGTCATTTTTCCAAAAATCGACGAAGCACATATGCCCGTCCCCGCACAGGCTTGCTTGTGAAAAAAGAGAGGCTGCAGATTTCCTGCAACCTCTCTTATGTTTTAACATTTTGTTTACCAGTAGCAAATAACCGGCATTCCCTGTTCCACCAGGCTATACAGAGCCTGCGCCTTGGAATACGGCATGTTTACACAGCCGTGCGAGCCGTTGGACTGATAAATACTGCCGCCAAACGAGCTGCGCCATGTTGCATCATGGAAGCCAATGTCGCCATTAAACGGCATCCAGTAATACGTAAAGACATCATAGTCTGCGCCAACCATGCGGTGGTTTGTCGTCTTATACGTAATGCTGTAAATACCGCCCGGCGTGCTGTGTCCGGTATTCGGATTGCCGGAGACAAAGCTGCTGCTCAGCAGAACCTGACCGTTCTTGATGAAGTACAGCTGCTGTGCGCCCAGATTGACTTCAACATAGGTGCTGCCGTAGTCGTTCTTGCCGTGCGAAGCGGCTTCTTGCAGCCAAACGGCGTGGATGGTCTTGGACTTATAGCGCTTGAGCGCCTTGACCAGCTTTTCCTTTGTGCCGTTCTGGTTGAGCCACCAGCCGTAATCGCCATTTTGAATCGTAATGGTCGAGCCGCCATAGGTTGTGAACGTATGTGCCTTATAGATCGTGTTGTACTTGGATGCCAGCTCCGACATATAATCCGAAATTTTTTCGTCATCCAGGGAGACCTTAATCTTCTTGGTATCCACCTTGAGCCACTCATGAATCAAGTCGCCGTCGATGATCTCGCGCTTCTTCTTGCTGAACTTCAGCTTGATGCGCACATCAATGTACTTGTTCATCTTTTCAACGACTTTTGCCAGCTTTTCATTGTCCGAACGAACCGTCGGCGCGCGATAGCATCCCGCCTCATCCAGATCCAGCGTCGTCTCAAGCTCCGAGATCGTCTCGCGCACCGTGCGCTTGGTCTTCTTTACGCTCAGCTGATTGCCTTCTACCTCCGGAACAATGGTGTACTCTTCGCCGCTCTGGTACTCCGATACATGCGCATCCTCCGGCTTGACGATATCCTCGTTCGTAACCGCATCCAGCGCGTCCACCTTTTCCTTCAACTTGTCCTTATCAAACTCGACGTTGGTCGCCATATCAATATTCGTCGGCAGCACCAAATTGACAAACCACAGTGCACCTGTGCGCGCTGCCATCGCGTTATCCAGCGTGTCGTCAAAGACAATCTTCAAATCAATGCTCTTGCCGGTAATCGTCTCTTCCTTGTCGTCCCGCTCCTTGAGCGTCAGTGCATAGTCTGCGACACTATCCTTCAACAGCTGCTTGGTTTCTTCTACCGTTTTTCCGCCGCATTCGATACCGTTGACGGTAGTGCGGGGAAGGAATCTCTGCGAATAATAGAACATACCCGCGAGATACGAGATGACCAGTACAGCAACAATTGCAACTGCAACCAGTATCTTTACCTTGTTAGCTTTTATTGTTTCCGTATTCACTCTCTGCTCCTGTTCCTGCGCGAACCGTGGAATGTCCGTGCGTATTTTCCTGATTCTTCTGATAACCCAAAAGAGAATCCCAACCTCCGACAAAAACCGGCGTCACGGAAAACGGAATTGGTATTTTTGTCAAAGTGTGTGGGATCTGTCAATTTTCTTTTCTATTATAGCGATTTCAAGACATGGAATCAAGCGATTCTCTCGAAGAAAGGCGATTTTTGTAGAAATTTTTCGCAAAACGAACGAGGAATCGCATGCCAATGATACATCGCCTGTGAAAAGTTCCTCACCAACCGTGTGCCACACGTTTCATAGAAAACAAATCAGCCAAGCAAACGATTCTTTCGCTCGTCTGTTTGGCTCATTTCCTGGTCTTTTTGGATCGAATGGATGACCATGCGGAGACATTTCGCGTGCCGTCCTCCATTCTCCGATACGTGCGGACACGCACATAATAGGTCTTTTTTCGTTTGAGCTTGGTCAGCGTCTGATAGGTTCGCCCTGTTACCGTTACCGTGCGCCGCGCTCCCTTCGGGAACGATTTGCGCAGGCTGTATTGCACCTGATAACCATCCGTCTGCACGCGCTGTTTCTTCCATGCGATTCGCAATCCGCGCGACTTCGCCTTCAGCGACGTAATCTGTGTTCCCTTGGGACGAATCCGAAATTGACCTTCCATCGTGCCGGTGTACCGTTCGTCGCAAAACGTAAGGCGAACGGTATATTTTCCGACGTTCCGGCGATCCTTCGGATAGGAAACCGTATAACACGCCGCCGAAATGCGGTCGCCGAACCGGTCGGCAACCGTCACAGTCGGTGTCCGCTGTGCCCCGCTATAGGTATATACCGTATTCGACAACGTGACGGTTTTCGGATAGGCAATCTGCTCTGCCGACACAATTTCACCGCACACGGTACAGCGTTCGTTACAGCTTCCATCCTTTTTCGGCTGTGCCGGTGTTAGCTCCGTCGTGCAGTCGTGTCCCGTGGCAGGAAGCGGGGTGGATTCTTTCAGGACAAGCCCACAGGTCGAGCACACCATCACGCCGGTTTGCCCCGCCGTCGTGCAGGTTGCTGCGACCGCACCTCTCGTCTCCGGCGTGTGCCCGCGCGCCGGAAGCACGGTTGATTCCGACAGTATCGCACCGCAGACGGAGCAGATCGCGGATGTGCTTCGTCCATCCTCCGTGCAGGTCGGCGGAATTTCCTCCTGTATCTGCGAGGTATGCCCATCTGCTGGAATCTCTTCGGTATAGGATGCGCCGCACCGCGAACAGATATAGGTTCGTTCTCCCTTCTGCGTACACGTTGGCGCTTTGGTGGTCTGTGCCGTGTAGGTATGGGTGGTGCACGGTGCACTGCCGAGCGAACGGAAGCGGCGGTCATAGCGCGCGGCATATTGCTGCGCGGTCGAGTTGTCATAGCCTGTAATCTCTGCCGTATCGCTAATCGTTCCGGCGGCATCATAAATAGAGCAGGTCGGATGAAGAATCGTAATGGAGCTCAAGCCGCTGCACTGGTAGAATGCCGCGCCGTCTATCGTGCTTGTCTGCTCCGGCAGGGAAATCTCCGCCAGCGATGTGCAGCCATGAAAGGCATAAGCATCAATGGTCATAATGCTGTCCGGCAGCGTCACGGCGGTCAGTGTGCGATTGCCCTCAAACGCCTGTTTCCCGATGGCAATAACACGTTTTCCGTCTATTTTCTCCGGAATGACAAGCTCCGTATCCTCACCGGAATAGCCGGTGAGAACAATACCCTCCTCGCTTTCCTCATACGAAAAGCCAGATGAATCCGACGCATAGCCGACGGCAGAAAGGCACAAAGCAAACAGCAGCGCAAGCAACGCAAGCACCAGACCTCTGCGGCACAGCATAAGAGCCCCTCCTCGTCTCGCGAAATGTTACACATCGTGTCGAAAAAAGTATATCACGTTCCGCTGCTGGTTGCAATGTTTTTCCTCTTCTCCACACGGAAAATTATCCAAGGAGGACAATCACGATGAACTGCCATCAAAATATCATCGAGTTGCCGGAGCGCAAGGGTGGACAGCATCTTCGACGCGACAAACGCAACCGACAAAAAAAGAGCTTGATGTGTCCTGCATCAAGCTCTTTTTTGAAAACTCCACAATGCTTCGCTCGCCCTCAACGGAAGGGACAGCCCTGCAGCCCATCTCTCTCCTACTAAAAAGCCGCGCTGTATTCCGCCCTGTCAGTTCGCTTTTCTCTGTGGAACAATCCAACAGACATACACCCTGCTGCGTTCGGATCGTACACGATGTTGCGCGAAGTGTCATCTCTCCTAAACCACTTCACACGGCATACGATTTCTCCATTTTCTCTTCCGTTGGTATCCCTTTATCCCGTTCGCATTTTTTCGTGAACTCTGTTTCAGATTGTGTCTATATTATAAATCCTCCCATTCTCCTTGTCAACTTCTACAAAAAAGTTCGTGCACTTGCTCAATTATACTGTGCGTTTTTTGACAGAGCACACAGCATTTCTCCATTTTTTCACCAAGAAAAGATGTGACATGTGACAAGCGGTTTTGCCTGTGCTATACTGGTAGTATCATCCCGATACGAAAAAGGAGAGACTACGCTATGAAGCCAACCGTTCGATCCATCGCCGAGATGGCTGGAGTCTCCCGCGGAACCGTGAGTCGTGTTCTCAACAACCAACCCAATGTGAACCCGAAGGTACGCGCACGCGTGCAGAAAATTATTGAAGAAACCGGTTATCGCCCCGCTGTGGAAGCATCTCCCGCCCCCATTCGCATCGGCATCATCATCCCGTTTTGGCAGGATGATTACTATGCCCGTCAGACCATGGAGGGAATCCACCGCGCCCAAAAGCTCATCCGTCCGCAGGAAATCAGCTTGATTATTCGCCATATGCACAGCCGCTCCGACGAAGAATATATTCGCGTCTGTGAGGAGCTTGCACAGCAGGACATTCAAGGTCTCGCGCTCAATGCCTCCGACAACTATCTGATTCACGCAGAGATTGACGGCTTGACCGAGCGCGGCATTAAGGTCGTCACCTATAATTCCGATTTGATCCAGTCGCAGCGCGTCTTTCATGTCGGACAGGATCTCATCAAATCCGGTCGCATCGCCGCCGGTCTGATGGCACGCAGTGTTTCGCATAAGGATCATGTGCTGATCGTCGGCGGCAATTTGGAATTTTATTCGCACCGCCGCCGTATTGACGGCTACATTCAGCGTATGCGCGAGTTGGGGTATCCCGATAGCTCCTACACGCTCGTTGAGTCCATGGAGGACGAGCAGATGACCTATTCCCTCATCCGTGACTGTCTTGACCATCAGCCGGATCTCCGCGGTATTTTTATGGCAGGCGAGAGTGTCAAGGGCTGCATTCGCGCCCTTCAGCACTGGACCGCGCCGCTGACGCTAATCACCAATGATCTGACGCCGGTCGCCCGCCGCGAGTTGAAAAACGGTCGCATTGATTTCGTCATTGAGCAGGACTTTCCGGGGCAAATTTACGAAGCGCTCATTGTGCTGGCGCAAATGCTGCTGTATCACCGTCCCATCCGGCGCACGGTTCGCTACGTGGATACCAGCATCATCACACGCGAAGCACTGCTCTGACCACACAGCCAAAAAAACGACCGCTGACAGTTTTGCCAGCGGTCGTTTCCGTTTAGAAAAGGATTGTTTCCATTTTTGCGGCGCAGCAGCGCGCCGTACCTATTATAAATTCTTTAGAATTTCATCTCGATTTTTGCTGCTGTCCAGCGAACGAATCACGCTGCGCAGCGGCAGAACCGATGCCGGCGACACGCTCAGCTCATCAATGCCCATCGCAAGGAAGGTTTCGGTCAGCGAGGTGTCTGCACCCAGCTCACCGCAGATGCCAATCCAGATACCCGCCTTGTGTGCATTATCCGCCGCCATGCGGATCATACGGAGCACCGCCGGATGGTGGGCATCGTAAAAACGGTCAAGATTATTGCCCTGCCGGTCAATTGCCAGCGTGTACTGGGTCAAATCGTTCGTGCCGACTGAGAAGAAATCAACCTCCTTCGCCAGCTCGGCGCTCATCATGACCGCCGATGGCGTTTCCACCATGATGCCAAGCTCCAGCTGTTCGTCGAACGCCTTGCCCTCCGCGCGCAGCTCTGCCTTGACGGCTTCACAGATGCGCTTGATTTCCTGTACCTCCCATACCGAGATAATCATCGGGAACATAATCGCAATTTTGCCATACGCCGATGCGCGGTACAGAGCGCGCAGCTGCGTCTTAAAGACCTCCGGACGCGACAGACAAATACGAATGGCACGCAGCCCCATCGCCGGATTTTCCTCCTTATCCAGCCGGAAATAATCCGCCTGCTTGTCTGCGCCGATGTCCAGCGTGCGGATGATGACGCGCTTGCCGCCCATCCGCTCGGCAACCGTCTTATACGCCTGGAACTGCTGTTCCTCCGTCGGATAGTCGTTGTTTTGCAGATACAGGAACTCCGAACGGAACAGACCGATCCCGCCGCCGTCGTTGCTCAGCACAACGTCTACGTCGTCCAGCGAACCGATGTTGCAATACACCATCACGCGCCGTCCGTCCACCGTGATATTTTCCTGCCCCTTGAGCTGCTCCAGCATCTCCTTGAGCACCTTTTCCTTGGCTTGCTTTTTGCGCAGGCGGTCTGCCGTCAGGTTGTCCGGCTCAATCGCGACCTCGCCGGTCTCACCGTCGATAATCACGTTCTTGCCGCCGTCGGATTCCTTCAGCGCATCGCCGACGCCGATAATCGCCGGAATTCCCATGGTGCGCGCCAAAATGGCCGTGTGGCTGTTGCCCGAACCGCCCGCCGTCACAAAGCCCAGAATTTTGGACTTGTCCAGCTGTACCGTCTCCGACGGTGCCAGATCGTCCGCCGCCAGCACAACCGGAATTTCCGAGTCAATGCCGCCGACCGCAACGCCCTGCAAAATGCGGATTACGCGGTCGGAAATATCGCGGACATCCGCCGCTCGCGCCTGCATGTACGCATCATCCATTGCTGCCAGCATTTCCGCAAACTGCGCCGCCACATCGGATACCGCTGCCTCCGCGTTTATGCCGCTGCCAATGGCATCCTGAATGCCCTCGACATAATCCATGTCATCCAGCATCATCTGATGCGCCTCAAACAGAGCCGCGCCCTCTTCGCCGACTTCCTTCACTGCCTTATCATACAGCTCCTGAAGCTGCGTCATCGCAGTTTCACGCGCCTGCTCAAAGCGGGCAGTCTCCGCCTCCGTGTCCTCTACCTGTGCGCGGACAATTTCCTTCCCGCCGCGCTGATAAAAGTACAGCGGACCCTCTGCGACACCCTTGGATACGCCTTTGCCTTCGATCAATACCATAGTCTTTTCTCCTTTTCCAAGGTAGATTCCGTCCGGTTTTCTGCGGCATATGCGTTTTCCATTGGAACGGAACGTCCCCGCACAGCTAACACAGAGCCGCCGCGCGGGGCGCTATATCCTTCCGCAGTCGGAACGCCGACCGGAATCTCATTTCTGTTCTATGCCCGGTAATCAGAGATTTTCTTCCAGAACCTTCTTGAACTCTGCCAGCGCCTCTTCGTTCTCACTGGATACCGTGATGGTCTCGCCGGATTTAACACCCAAGCCCATCAGTCCAAACATTTTCTGCGCATCAATCGTCTTATCGCCCTTGGTAATCATGATACCGCCGCCAAGACTTTTCGCCGCCTTCGTGACAACGCCTGCCGGACGTGCGTGGATACCCTCCGGATCCTTTACGGTAAATTCAAACGAGCTCATAGTAATTTCCTCCTCAAATTCTTTTCTTCTCCGTGTCAGTGCACGAACGCTTCTTTATCCCCGCCATTCAGCGAGACAAGGAGCGGCAGAGAAAGCCCCCTCTCCGGTATCTCCGTCCGAAGGCACTCCTCATGTTTCTCATTTTATCATATTCTCCTGCGGCGGTAAAGGTACAACCGCGGTCTGTCCTGTTTTTTTCGCTCCGCACGGACGCGCACAGTTTCTAATTTATAACATCTCCGTGCTGCCAACACTGCCTGTTACGACCACTGATTCCACCATCGCACCGACAGCACCGCCGTCCTGATTATGAGAGCAATGGTCACAGCATACAGACACGCCGTTGCGAAAACCTCTTCCCCCTGCGCACCGGTGCTTGCGCTGACGATGTTGACCGCCGCTCCCTGCTCCCAATGCGTCATACGCCAGATGCAGAGCAACACGCCGAGAATCGACAGCACGCCGCTCAGTATGAGCATTCGTCTCTGTTTCCTATGCATAAACTCCCCCATTTCTGCATGTCCACATATGTTATTCTTTGTAGTACACCTAGCATATAAGATTCCTGAGAATCTGTCAACGGATTTCGCAAATATTTTACAACTTTGTGAAACGAAGCCTTTTGTGTCCATTTGGCGCATTTATAGTTGTTGTGCTGAAAAATACACAGCATTTCCGGATGCTTTTCGCAGCTTTGCCGATGTTTCTTCCTCAAATACGATGTTTTCTCTCCGGCGGTACGATGGCACGAACAGAGTATTTCTCGACCTGCCGCGCGAAATATCTTTGCATTATCACAGGACATTTTCCTGCGCTTCCCCGTCAAAATCGGCGCGAACCCGTTCCCCGTCTCTCTTTGCCGCGCTATGCGGTATTTCTAGGATAAACCAAATCGCTTCCATATATGCAAAAAGCATCCCGCCTGCCAGACACGATGGTCAGACAGGCAGGATGCGTCATGCTGCTGCAATGGTGTCGCGCGCACTCAGTCGCCGCTCGTCGGAACAAACGGGACAATTTTCTTTGCCAGTTCCGAAACCGTCATGGTTTGCAGCCAGACGCGCCCCGGTCCGCGCAGAGTGGACAGAAACAGTCCTTCTCCGCCAAACAAGATGTTCTTAAAGCCCTTGACCATCTCCGCCGAATAGCTCACCGTTGCCTCAAACGCCGCAATGTTGCCGGAGTCCACACGCAGCAGCTCGCCCGGCGCCAGATCAATCTCCTTCACCGTGCCATCCAGCTCACACAGTACTGTGCCCTCGCCGGAATATTTTTGCAGGATAAAGCCCTCGCCGCCAAACAGACCGCCCTTGATGCCGCGGTTGAAGAAGGTGGACAGCTGCACACTCGGATCTGCGCACAGGAACGCACCCTTCTGCGCGACAATTTCATATCCCGGACGGATAGAAAACGCGCGAATTTCACCCGGCATGGTGGACGCAAACGTTACCTCATCGCCCGGACGGCTGCCGGTGAACGTCGCCATGAACAGCGATTCGCCCGAAAACATTCGACCGAACGCCCGACCCAAGCCGCCGCGCAGATTGGTTTCCATACGGACGCCCTCGGTCATCCACGTCATGCCGCCCGCCTGTGTGTACACACTTTCCCCCGGTGTCAAGCGTACCGTTGCCGCCGGCATGGTCTGACCAAAAATCTCATAATTCATCTCAGTTCCCTCCTCCTGTGTCAAAAAAAGAATGGTCGTACTCCTTGGTACTCTGTCATTAGTATACCATGCCGTCGCGTCCCGCTCCACCCAAAACAGTTATTTTTTCGAGGGTTTTTCCGCCGTGCGCGTGCGTCCATGATAGGGAATCGCACTGCCGTTCTTGCGGTAGTTTCGTGGGGAAAGACCGACATTCTGCGTGAACATTTTGACGAAATGGCTCAGATTTTCATATCCTACCCGCCGTGCAATCTCGGTCACGGACAGATCCGACACAAGCAGCAGCGTCTGTGCCTCACCGATGCGGCGGTGGATTACATACTGCATCAGCGACATTCCCGTTGCCTGCTTGAACAGACGGGAGAGATAAGTCGGGCTGATGGAAAACTGCTCCGCTACCGCCTGCACCGCGATGTCCTCCAGTGAGTGCTCATCCACATAGCGCTGGATGTCTCGACTCAGCGCATCCGACCGCGACAGACGCTGTACCGAGGAGGAAGCCGGAACCGTCCCGTCCAGCAGCTCTGCTGTCATACGCAGGAGCGCACGCAGCAACGATTGGCAGATCTCCGCCGAGCTGGATGTCTGCCGACCGGACTGCTCATAAATCAGCCGAAACAGAGTGCGAAAATCCGCTCCGTGCTCCTGCGGGGACTGCACCGGACTTGTCCCCGGCGCAATCATGCAGTTGGGCGGCAGCCCCTCCATCCGAATGCCAGATACGGCAATGCCGTACAGCGTTGGCGGCGGGCTTTTCAGTCCCTCATTGTGCACAACATCGCTGTTGTAAATCACCAAATCGCCGCCCTGCACCGGATATACCGTCCCGCCGATTTCAAACAGTCCTTCTCCATGCAGGATATAAATCAGCTCCACCAAATCGTGATGCGAGTGAATGCTGCGCGGATGCTGTTGATCGCGCTCATTGCAATAGTTTGTGTACACCAGCTCCGGTTCTCCGAGCGGCGGACAATGCTCGTCCGGCAGCTCACAGACATAAAAGTGCAACGCCGTTCCCTCCCTTCTTTGCCTTCATTATGCCGTGCCGCCCTCCGCTTGTCAAGAAAATCAAAAAAATCTGTGCCGAAAAAGACAAGTTTGTTTTTTATCTTCTTGATTTTCGCTCCCATTTCTCCGCAGAATCATTGTGCAGAAAAGCGATAGTTACACTGTGTCAACACGCAATTTCCTTACAAAACCAAGTTGGAATTCAACAAAGTTTCTTTCTGTCCTCACCGAAAACAGCGGTATTTTCACACAATATCGCTTGTTTTCTTTCGCGCCATTGTATCCAGAACGCACGAAAAACGCAGAGAATATTTGATAACTTTGCGGAATAGACAACACATCATTTCCCGTGTAAACTGAGGGTGCAAAAAGCAAACAAGACAGTTCATCAAACCACAAAAAGCGGCACAATTCCCGCCGCACTGCACAACAGGATAGGAGAGATTATGATGGCAAACGAACTGAGAATCGGTCTGGTCGGCACGGGTGGAATCGGTCGGACGCATATTGAACGCATCAACACCAAGCTGCAGGGCGCACGGGTCACCGCGTGCTCCGATCCGGCGGCGGCATTCGGTCTTTCGGTTGCCGAGCGCTTCGGCATCAAGGGCTATGAAGATCCGATGGCGATGATTCACGATCCGGAAATCGACGCGGTTATCTGCACAACCGCCGATCCGTATCACGAGCAGTTTGTACTCGCGGCGATCAACGCCGGCAAGTACGTTTTCTGCGAAAAGCCGCTGGCACCCAAAGCGGATGCCTGCAAGCGCATCGTTGAGGCCGAGCTGAAGGCAGGCAAGCAATTTGTTCAGGTTGGCTTCATGCGCCGCTATGACGCCGGTTATCAGCAGCTGAAAACAGCCATTGACAACCACACCTACGGCGAGCCGCTGCTGCTGCACTGCGCACACCGCAACGCCGAGGTTTTGCAGGATTGGGACAACTCCACCGCAGTCGAAGGCTCTATGGTACATGAGCTGGATGTCATCCGCTGGCTGCTGGGCGAGAATTACGCAACCGCCGAGGTTCGCTATGCGAAAAACTGCCGCCGTGCACAGGAGGGTGTCCACGATCCGCAGATCATGATTCTGACCACGGAGTCCGGCGTTCGCATCGATGTGGAATCCTTTGTCAACGACGGCAACTGCTATGACATCCGCTGCGAGGTTGTCTGCGAGGACGCTATTCTGAATCTGCCGAAGCCGGCAACGATTGAAATTCTGGCAAACACGATGCGCGGCAATCCGGTGGATGCCGACTGGTCCACGCGCTTCATCGACGCATACAACATTGAATTTCAGGCATGGATCAACGGCTGCAAGGAGGGGCGCGTAGACGGTCCGAATGCATGGGACGGCTACTGCTGCCAGATTGCTGCGGCTGCCGCCTCAAAGGCACGCGATACGCAGACCATCGTGGACGTTGTTTACGACGAAATGCCGGATCTCTACAAGAAGTAAGCGCAATCACAACCGGATAACGGAGGAGAATGAGATATGGAGCTATCAATTTGCACCGATGTTTTGGCAGAGCTGTCGTACACCGACATGCTGGACAAGGTGAAGTCCCTTGGCATCTACGCCGTAGAAATGACCGCCGGCGGCTGGGGCGCACGCACCCACTGCCCGACTGCAGAGCTGCTCGCCGACGACAACAAGTGTAAGGAATTTCTGGAAGAGCTGGACAAGCGCGGTATGCGTATTTCCGCACTGAACACCTCCTGCAACCAGTTGTGGCCGTGTGAGACCGGCGAGGAATACAGCCGTTCCATGTATGACTGCGTTCTTCTCGCGGAAAAGCTGGGTGTGAAAAAAATCGTCTGCATGTCCGGTCTGCCGGCAGGCAATGAAACCGACACCACACCAAACTGGATTACCTCTTCCGTCACCATGACGGCATACATGCAGCCGACGGTAGACTACCAGTGGCGCGTCACCACCGCATGGTGGAAGGACTTTGCCGCATTCTGCCGGGAGCACCATGTGGAGAAAATCGCCATCGAGGAGTTCCCGTGCATGATGGTGCACAATCCGGAAACCTTCTGGCATCTGCGCGAGGCGGTCGGCGACGACATCATCGGCATCAATCTCGATC
>CAVBHI010000327.1:0-5331 GCA_963595115.1 bacterium | reverse complement strand
CCAAGCCAAGCCGCTGCCGCCGCATAGAGGGCAGCAATGCCATCTCCACCCTTTTCCAGCACGCTGGTCAACATTTTTGCCATTCCTTTTCCGCAATCCGACAGGTATGCACAAGCTCCATGATTTTTCACAATACATTCCTCCTTACCGGTTTGACTTCTGTTCTACCTTCTGTGCCGCTGCTTTGGCATGGTACTTATAGTACCGCAGACGACGAATTTCTTTTCGCTTTTGGGATTCAATTTTTTGTTGAATTTCTTCGGCTGTTGAGCAGGAAATATGCTCCGAGTCCGAAATCTTTCCAATGCGCATTCCTATTGCATCCGCCAACTCATCAATCTCCATACAATGCAGCTGCTGCATCGCGCGAGCCAAGATAAAGCCGCACGCACGCGCATCGGACAATGCCTCATGATGATCCAGCTCTATTTGCAGAGCTTCCGACACGGTATCAAGCTTGTGATTTTCCATATCTGGCCAAACCTTTTGCGAAATCTTTACCGTGCACACATACAAAAAATCCGGCAAAGGGAGCTGGTAATAGGTCAGCAGCTTGCACAACACGGCGGTATCAAACATCGCGTTGTGACAGACAATCAGGGTGTCGGCAATATCGGATTGAATCTCATTCCACACCTCAGCAAAGGTCGGCTGATCTGCGACCATAGCCGATTTAATTCCATGGATTCGAACATTATACCAATTAAATTTACCAAACTCCTCCGGCGGATGTATCAAATGGATGGATTCTCGAATCGGTACACCATCTTCAAAAACAACCACGCCAATTGAACATGCACTGAGCGGTGAGGAATTTGCGGTTTCAAAATCTATTGCTGTGTATCTCACCAAAGAGCCTCCTGTCGGCCGCTTTGCTCAGACACATAGTCCATAAAAGGATTCGTAAAACGGCTTCGCTTCTATAATACATTTATGATACCACAAAACAAAGATGGATTCAATGCTTTTTCTGACGTTCCATCTCCATATTATGTTATTAAAATACGCAAAATTCCTGCAAAATCACTGCGAAACAACAGAATTGGAACAGAAAAAACAAGGGCAATACCGCGCACGACATTGCCCTTGCTTTTGTTGTAAGGAAATAATTATTCCTCCGCCATACCAAATTCCGCCAAATGGAGATCTGGATTTTTGTCCAGTGCCCAATTGAGATTCCACATACTAGTAAACAACAGCAGGTGACGTCCGCGGTAATCCTCGACAACCTTACTGTCAGAAGTAATCTTGAGCGAATCAAGGTCAAGATCCTCGTTTTCAATCCAACGCAGGTACTGATACGGCAGATTTTCCATTACAATATCTACTTTATACTCATTCTTCAAGCGGTATTCCAGCACTTCCAACTGAAGAACACCGACCACACCGACAATTACTTCTTCCATACCAGCGTATGGCTCTTGGAAAATCTGAATAGCACCTTCCTGTGCAATCTGTTCCATTCCCTTGATAAACTGCTTGCGCTTCATCGTATCCTTTTGGCGAACACGGCAGAATACCTCCGGCGCAAACGTTGGGATTCCGGAGAACCTACAGTCGAAGCCCGGAACGGTAACGGTATCGCCAATGGAGAAAATACCGGGGTCAAACACGCCGATGATATCTCCGGCATAAGCTTCGTCAATAATCGCTCGATCCTGCGCCATAATTTGCTGCGGCTGAGAGAGCTGAATCTTTTTCTTCCCCTGTACATGAAAGACATCCATACCCTTCGTGAATTTGCCAGAGCAGATGCGCATAAAGGCAACGCGGTCACGGTGTGCCTTATTCATATTTGCTTGAATCTTAAAGACAAACGCGGAAAAGTGCTCGTCGAACGGACTGATCTCCACTCCACCGGATGCACGTGCGGTCGGCGGCGGTGTCATTTCCAAGAAGTATTGCAGGAACGGTTCAACGCCAAAATTGGTCAGCGCCGAGCCAAAGAATACCGGAGACAACGAACCAGACTGTACGCGTTCCAAGTCAAAATCTTCGCCTGCACCGCTGAGCAGCTCAATGTCATCCTGCAAGGTGTCCCACAGGTATTCCCCTACCAACGGCTTGAGATCAGGATCGTCAACTTCATAAATTGTGGACTTTGCTTCTCGCGTACCAGCAACCGAAGCTGCTTCAAATGCCATAATATGATTCTTCTGCCGGTCATAAACACCCTTGAATTCCTTACCGCAGCCAATCGGCCAGTTGACCGCATAAGTATCAATTCCAAGCTCTTTTTCCAACTCGTCCAGCAGATCGTAGGGGTCGCGGGACTCCAGGTCCATCTTATTAATAAAGGTAAAGATCGGGATGCCGCGCATGGAGCAGACCTTGAATAGCTTGCGTGTCTGCGCCTCGACACCCTTGGATGCATCAATGACCATAATTGCGGAATCCGCTGCCATCAGCGTGCGATAGGTATCCTCGGAGAAGTCTTGATGTCCTGGCGTATCCAGAATATTAATGCAGTGGTTCGCATATTCAAACTGCAATACCGACGAGGTAACAGAAATGCCACGCTGTTTTTCGATTTCCATCCAGTCTGAAACCGCGTGGCGGGTATTCTTTTTGCCTTTCACTGTGCCAGCCAGCTGAATCGCGCCACCGTATAATAGAAATTTTTCCGTAATGGTCGTTTTACCGGCATCCGGATGCGAAATAATAGCAAATGTTCGGCGCTTGGATATTTCACTGTATAAGTCAGACAAGCGAAGAACCTCCAATCATGTAAACTCAATTGGCATTTATTTTATCATAAAACGCGCTGTTATACAAGCATTTGCTTGTGTGTTTTCAGAACAATAGGTCGCATTGCGAGGAATCATTATTTCATCCGACGATGCAGATGAACCGCGAAAATATGCAGCGTCTTTCCGATCTATTCGTCGTCATCTAATCCTGATGAAAGTCTTTTTTTGCTTTTCCTACCGTGAAGTTCCCATTGGATAACGAAAATATTGCATAAAAAATAGCGGTTTCCTATGTCAACTAACATAAGAAACCGCTATTTTGCTTCGCTATAATGTCTGTATTTAGATTCTCTGCGCGAGCTTCTCGCTCCATGTTGCGCGGAAGTCAGCGTATCGACCTTCGTCTAACGCCTTGCGAATCTCTACCATCAGGTTATTGTAGAAATACAGATTATGCATAACCAGCAGGCGCTGTCCCAACATCTCCCCCGCCTTGAGCAGATGGCGCAGGTACGCACGGCTGTAGGTCTGACAAACCGGGCAATGGCAATGCTCATCCAGCGGCTTATCATCCAGCTGGTACTTCGCGTTGTTCAGATTGCGGATGCCATCCCATGTAAACACATGACCATGCCGCGCATTGCGCGTTGGCATAACGCAATCGAAGAAATCAATACCGCGCCAAACTGCTTCGATGATATTCGACGGCGTGCCAACGCCCATCAAATAGCGCGGCTTGTTGTCCGGCGCATACGGCAGTACCTCATCCAGAATATGATACATCGTCTCGGTTGATTCCCCAACTGCCAAACCGCCAATCGCATAACCCGGCAGATCCAGCTCCGCAATCGCTTTCATATGCGCAACGCGCAGATCGTCATACGTGCCGCCCTGATTGATGCCAAACAGCATCTGCCTTGGATTTACGGTATCCGGCAGGTTGTTGAGTCGATCCAGCTCCTTCTTGCAGCGATACAGCCAACGCGTTGTCCGCTCACACGATGCTTTGACATACTCATATGGCGATGGATTTTCGCAGCACTCGTCAAATGCCATCGCAATATCCGAACCCAAATTACTCTGAATCCGCATACTTTCTTCCGGTCCCATAAAAATCTTTCTGCCATCTACGTGAGAAGAGAAATGCACACCCTCTTCTTTGATTCGCCGCAGAGAGGATAAGGAAAACACCTGAAATCCACCGCTGTCCGTCAGAATCGGACCGTCCCAGCGCATAAATTTATGCAAACCACCCATTTCACGAATCACCTGATCGCCTGGACGGACATGCAGATGATACGTGTTGGAAAGCTCAATCTGGCATCCCAGCTGCTTTAAATCGTGTGCCGACACCGCGCCCTTAATCGCACCCTGTGTGCCGACATTCTGAAACACCGGCGTTTGTACCGTTCCGTGCGCGCAGGTGAAGATGCCGCGGCGCGCCCGTCCCTCCCTTTTCAAAATCTGAAACATCAATCCGCTTCCTTTCTTTTCGCGTTGCCGTTATGAATCAGCATCGCGTCACCAAAGCTGAAAAAGCGATACTCTTGTTCTACTGCAATGTGATACGCATTCATAATCCTGTCTCGTCCGGCAAATGCTGAAATCAGCATCATCAGCGTGCTCTCCGGCAGATGGAAGTTGGTAATCAGGCAATCTACTGCCTTAAAATGATAGCCGGGATAGATAAAGATATTCGTCCATCCGGAGCATGCATGCACAGTGCCGTCATCAGCTGCAATAGTCTCCAACGTGCGAGTAGCCGTTGTACCGACCGCAAAAATGCGACCGCCGTTCTTCCGCGTATTATTGATGATCGCCGCATTTTCTTCATCCAGCACATAATATTCCGAGTGCATTGTGTGATTTTCAACATCCTCCACCTTGACCGGGCGGAATGTGCCCAAGCCAACATGCAGCGTAACGGATGCAATTTTTACACCCATTGCGCACAACTTATCCATCAGTTCCGGTGTGAAGTGCAGACCTGCTGTCGGCGCGGCCGCAGAACCCGGTGTCTTGCTGTATACTGTTTGATAGCGCTCCGGATCTTCCAACTTTTCTTTAATATACGGCGGGAGCGGCATGCTGCCTAACTCCTCTAAAATTTCCAGAAACACGCCGGTATAATGAAAACGAATCCGTCGATTGCCGCCATCCGGCAGAATCTCTTCTACCGTTGCCGTCAGCTTGCCGCCACCAAACGTCAGCTCCGCGCCGACGCGGCATTTTTTCCCCGGACGAGTCAGGCATTCCCACACGCCATCGCCTTTATCCGTCAACAGCACTAGTTCAATCGGATAGCCACTGTCCGCACGCTCGCCCAACAGACGTGCCGGAATAACGCGGGAATTGTTCACAACCAGCGTGTCTCCGGCACGCAGATATTCCGGCAAATCACAAAAATGCCGATGCTCGATCGAACCATCCGTCTTGTTCAGCGCCAGCATTCGCGAAGAATCTCGACGTTCCAGCGGAGTCTGTGCAATCAAACGCTCCGGCAGAGCATAATAAAAATCACTTGTTTTCATATTGTTGCTGCGGATACTGCGTCGTATCCACCCTCCTCATACTCGATTCCCAATCGCATATCAATGTAACATTATTATGATACCCAAAAGCCATGCCGAAATCAAGAGCG
>CAVBHI010000326.1:0-3134 GCA_963595115.1 bacterium | reverse complement strand
GGATTCCAGCATGATCTGCATTGCCGACGGCACGCGTCCGACTGCGGTTGCCGGTGTCATGGGCGGCTTTGATTCCGAAATTACCGACAAGACCAATACCGTTGTCTTTGAGTCAGCAAATTTCCACGGTGCAACGGTTCGTGTCACCGCGAAAAAGCTGGGTATGCGCACAGAGGCATCCGGTCGCTTTGAGAAGGGCTTAGATCCACGCATGACAATGGATGCGGTGAACCGTGCCTGCGAGCTGGTAGAGATGCTGGGCGCCGGTGAGGTTGTCAACGGTGTCATTGACGTAGATACCACCAGCGACGAGAAGAAGCGTCTGCCGTTCGAGCCGGACAAGATCAACGCTCTGCTCGGTCTGAAGCTGACCGCAGAGGACATGATCGGCTACCTGAACAAGCTCGGCTTTGAAGTTGTTGACGACAAGGAAGTTGTTGTGCCGTTCTATCGCACGGACATCGCACGCATGTGTGACATTGCGGAAGAGGTTGCCCGTTTGTACGGCTATGACAACATTCCGACAACGCTATTCGGCGGCGAAGCGGTGCTGGGCGCGTTGACACCGGAACAGCAGTTTGAAAAGAAGATCGGCTCGATTGCACGTACCTGCGGCTTTGATGAAGCATTCAATTTCTCCTTTGGTAATCCCAAGATGTATGATGACATCAATCTGCCGGAGGACAGCGTCAAGCGCAAGTCGGTTCAGATTTTAAATCCGCTCGGCGCAGAATTCAGCGTGATGCGCACGACTGCCCTGCCGTCTATGCTGGAATCCCTGATGCACAACCTCAATTACCGCAACGAAACTGCCAGCCTGTACGAGCTGTACAAGGTATATCTGCCCAAGCTCAAAGAAGACGGCTCTGTGAATGCCGATCAACTGCCGGACGAGCCGCATATGCTGACGCTTGGCACCTACGGTCGCCTTGATTTCTTCCAATTTAAGGGTGTCGTTGAAAGCATTCTCACGGAATGCCGCATCATGAATGTTTCCTTTGAAGCAGTTTCGGACAATCCGTCCTATCATCCGGGGCGCTGCGCACGTATTCTTTCCGGAAATACCGAAATCGGTGTGTTTGGTACAATTCATCCGTCAGTTGCCAAGAAGTACGGCACGGACACGGAAATTCTGGTGGCAGAACTTAATGTTGATCTCATGTTCGACCACGTGGGGTCAGAGCATATCTATCACCCACTGCCGAAATATCCGGCTTCCACGCGCGACATTGCAGTTCTCTGCGACGACAGCATTCCGGTTGCTAAGATGGAATCCGCGATTGCATCTGCGGTCGGCACGATTCTTGAATCCGTATCGCTGTTCGACGTCTATAAGGGCAAGGGCATCCCGTCTGACAAGAAGAGCGTTGCCTACTCTCTGAGACTGCGCCGCAGCGACCGCACACTGACAGACTCGGAGTGCGATGACGCCATGAAGAACGCCATTTCTGCCCTCGAAGAGAAATTTGGTGCAAAACTGCGTAAATAACCTTTACAAATTAGCAGAATTAGGTTATGATGGTCATGTAGGGGAAGGAGGCCCATTATGCTTGACGGAACTAGAAGGTTTTCTCTCAAAGAAGAAGGCAATCAGGAAATGAAGGTTGTGCTTCAGACAGTTTATGATGCCCTCAAGGAAAAGGGCTATAATCCGATCAATCAGATCGTTGGTTATCTGCTGTCGGAAGATCCTACCTACATTACCAACTACAACAATGCTCGCAGTCTGATTCGCAAGATTGACCGCGACGAACTCATGCAGGAATTGATTACAAAGTATTTGGATCTATAAGCACTGCAACCACCACCAGCACGCTGTGAACCTTTCACAGCGTGCTTTTCTCTTCCCAGAATCGTAATTATTCCTATATTCTCGTTTTTTCAAGCCTTTTATTTGATGACTTTCAACAAATATGATATACTCGCACATAATATAATCGAATTGTAATTTTGTTGCGTTGACATCGTTTTTTCACCATGTTATACTGATTTTATTGTGTAATTATTGCAGGCGTTTGCTGCCTGCCGTGAAAGGAGTTTTCTTATGTCAACGACATCTTCTAATAAGAGCGATGAGATTCTCGAATACAAAGGACATCCGCTGATGCGGCAAAACAACATCATCTATTACGGCAGCATGAGTGACCGCTATATCATCATGTTGCAGATCCTAGACACCGAAAAGGTAAAGGATCTGGATGTGGCAACTCGTGTTTCTGTCCAGCTTCAGCAGACCTCCCCCAGTGTTCGTCCGCAGGATCGTATCGTAAAGAAGGCGGAAAAGAAGGGACTGTATGATGCACTGGATATCGGTTATATCTGGTTGAATCGTGCGCTCTCTGCCAAGTAAGTCCTCGTTCCGGCTTTACAGGCAGTACGTATCAATATTTTTAGCCCATCGGTTTGCGAACCGATGGGCTTTTCTCATGGCAATATTCCCCGTTGTATCAATAGATCAGATTATCCGGATCCAGCCCCGAACTGCCGCAGTCGGTCAATCGGTTGATAGAAAGAATATCTTCTTCCTCCAGCGCAAAGTCAAAAATCTGACTGTTCTCGAAGATACGCGCCGGTGTCACCGATTTTGGCAGCGGTACAACGCCGCGCTGTACACTCCAACGCAAGCAAATCTGCGCCACACTCCTTCCGTATTTCTCTGCCAGCTGCTGCATTTCCGGCACGGAGAAAATTCGCCCTGTAGACAGTGGACTCCATCCTTCAACCAGTATATTGTGTTCCCGACAGAACGAAATAATTTCCTCCTGCGGCATGCCCGGATGAATCTCAACCTGATCAACCATCGGCATAATTTCTGCGTGCGCCATGATGTTTTTCAGATGGTGTGGGCGAAAGTTACTAACACCGATTGCCTTAATCGCCCCTGACTGATACAGATCCTCAAAAGCGCGCCATGTCTCCAGATTCTTTTCTTCCCAATTGTCAAAATACTTCCGGTCGTGCGGCCAATGAATCAGATACAAATCCAAATACTCTGCCTTCAGGTCATCCATAGTGCGTGCAAATGCATCCAAGGTAGATTGATAGCCTTGATATGGATTCCACAGCTTTGATGTCAAAAAGATGTCCTCGCGCTTGAGACCAGACTGTGTAATCGCCCTGCCAACCGCGCGCTC
>CAVBHI010000325.1:0-5112 GCA_963595115.1 bacterium | reverse complement strand
CGCCCTCCCCCTTCTTTTCGGTCACTGCCTGCTGCGCTACCGTCACCACGCGCCGCAGCCGGTGACTCAGTCCCGGCTTTGAAATCGGTGGATCAAACTTCGCCGCCAGCTCGCTCAGGCTGGAATCCGGATTGTCCAGCCGCAGGCGCACCGTCTCGCGCATCGCTTCCGGAAAAATGTCCCAGCCGCACTCGTCCAGCGCATGGCGAATCGTAACAATCTGCTTTGCCGCCGCGTTCGATGCCTTGATCAGATTCGCCGTCTCGCAATTTACCGCCCGATTGACGTGATTGCGCAGCTGCTTTTCCACCTTGCCCTGCATCATCGCCATCGCCGCCTTCGGCGCGCCGATCAGCGTCAGAAAATCCTCCACGCGCTCCGTGTCCTTAAAATACAGCAGCGCCAGCGATTTTCTCGTACCCATCTTGGGCTGCATTGCCATGTCCAGCATCAGGCTCATCACCTCACGGGACAAAATCTGGTGCGGCGTCGCCATCTCCAAGTGGGTTTTCTTATCCGGTCCCGCCACTGTGCCCGATGCCAAAAATGCGCCGCGCAGAAACGATGCGCGGCAGCAGTCCTCTTCAATCACATTCTGATGCAGGTGACAGCCAATGCTACGGCTCTTGTCATAGCCAAGCACATTGAAAATCCGTTCCAGCTGCTCCTCCGCAGTCAGGCGAAATGTCATCCGCCCGCCGCGCCCCTGCTCCGGTGCGCCAATACGAATACCAAACGCTTTGACAAACAACGGTGGAATGCGCCCCGCCAGTTCCCCCAGCGAAGTGACCATACGGATCTCCGTTCCGGAAAACAGATTGGCAAACAGCATCAGTCCATATGCCTCCGCCACCGCGCAGCAGGATGCCGTCACCGGCACTGCGCAAAGCTCCTGTTTTGTCGTCGCAGAAAACGACGCCATACCTTTTTCCTCCTCACCGTGTTTACAGCAATCGAACCTCCGGCTCCAGCTCCACGCCAAACTGCCGCAGCACCTCTGCACGAACATGGTCAATCAACCTCTGTACATCCGCACAGGTCGCCCCGCCGCGGTTAATCACAAAGCCTGCGTGCTTTTCCGATACCTGTGCTCCGCCGACCGTATATCCTTTCAGTCCGGCATCCTCGATCAGTCTTCCGGCAAAATATCCCTCCGGACGCTTGAACGTGCTGCCTGCGCTCGGATAGTTCAGCGGCTGCTTGTCGCGCCGCCGCTGCGCAAAGTCGTCCATTTTCGCCCGAATCTCTTCCGGATTGCCCGGTGTCAGCTCCATCACCGACGACAGCGCAATCCACTGCGGCTTTTCTCGGAATACACTCGTCCGGTAGCCAAACTTGTGCTCCTCTCCGTGCAGCTCGCGTACCGTCAGGTTTTCATCCAGATACCGCGTCGTGCGCACCACATCTGCCATCTGTCCGCCGTAAGCGCCCGCATCCATAAACAGTGCGCCTCCCAAGCTGCCCGGAATGCCTCCGGCAAATTCCAAACCGCTCAGCGATGCCGCACGTGCCGCCGCCGACAGCACCGCCAGAAGTGCGCCGGTTTCCGCCTCCAACTTCGTTCCTTCCACCGAAATCACGCCGTACTCCGTGCCAATTGCCAGCACGATACCGCGAATTCCCTCATCACGCACAAGGATATTGGAGCCATTGCCCAGTACCGTCAGTGGAACATTGTTTTCCCGCGCCGCCCGCACGGTTTCCATAATCGCCCTCTCAGTGCGCGGCTGTACCAGTACATCTGCCGGACCGCCAATGCGGAACGACGTATGACGGCTCATCGGTTCATGATCCAAAATGGTTCGTTCGTCCTCCGGACAGTCCATTGTCCGGGCAAGCCATGCAGCATCTATCATAATACATCCTCATTTCCAAAATCAATCGGTGCTTTCATTATACCACACATCGGCTCTGCCTAGCAATTCTGCACATCCAATTTCCAGCGACAATCGGCAGCGCATAATTTGCCATTGCTCAAAACACATGACAAAGCATTCTTCTTTTTCACGTTCCCTCTTGTATTTATTGTACAAAACGCATACAATAGAAACAGCAAATCCGGCGCGAACACAATTTCGGACACGCGCCTTACTACATCGGAGGAATTCATTTATGATATATGTAGCCAGTGACCTGCACGGCTGTCTGTCCGAGTGGACTCAGCTTCTCCATACCATTCACTTCGGCGATAACGACACCATGTTCGTTTTGGGCGACTGTGTGGACTTCGGTCCTGAGCCGATTGGTCTGCTGCACGACTTGATGGAGCGTCCCAATGTCTTTCCGATCCTCGGCAATCATGAGCTGATGTTCGCCCGCTGTGCACACGCGCTTCCAGCGGGCGCAACGATGCAATCGCTGCCGCAGCTGCTTGATGAAAAGCAAAGAGCTTCTCTCGCGCAGTGGCTGGGCGACGGCGGACAAACCACGCTTCAGCAATATCTCGCGCTGGATGAGGACAGCCGCGAAGCCATTCTTGACTACATCGGCGAAATGACGCTGTACGAGGAAGCCGAAGCGGACGGCGTTTCCTTTTTGCTGACGCATTCCGGTCTCAATCACTTTGACCCGAACCGACCGTTGGATGAGTACGATCCAGACGATTTTCTCCATGCAGCACCCCGTCCTGGGGAGGAATACTATGAGGATCGCACGGTCATCGTCGGGCACGTCCCGACCTTCCGTCTGGAGGGTGGCACCGCTGGCAAGATTTTAGATGACGGCGGTATCATCTATATCGACTGCGGCGCCGCTCATCCGAGCGATGGCGGAACGGTTGGATGTCTCCGTCTGGATGATTTTCAAGAGTTCTATGCATAACAGCCGCTCGGCTGCAACATCGTTTTTTCTGAAAACGGACAAAATTTTAGGGCAAGAAATCAACGGTTTCCCTTGATTTCTTGCCCTATTTCACGGGAATAATCCTGCAAAATATCCATTTTGCAGCACATCCTCACGCTATCCTCCTATGTCTCGCCGACCTTCCAGCGCACGCATAAGCGTAACCTCATCAATATACTCCAAATGTCCGCCCACCGGTATGCCATACGCCAGCCGCGTCACACGAATCTCAAACGGCTTGAGAAGTCGGGCAAATACATCGCCGTTGCCTCTCCCTCCGTGTCCGGATTGGTCGCAATAATCACCTCGCGAATATCCTCCTCCGCCACACGGTGCAGCAGCTCACGGATACGAATGTCATCCGGTCCGATGTGATTGAGCGGCGAAATCGTGCCGTGCAGTACATGATACAATCCCTTGTACTCCCGCGTTTTTTCAAACGCGATCACATCCTTCGGGTCAGTGACAACGCAGATAACACTGCTGTCCCGCGCCGAATTGGAGCAGATTGGACACAGCTCCTGATCCGTCAGGTTTTGACACTTTGGACAGGTGTGAACCAGCTCCTTGGCTTTCACAATCGTATCGGCAAGTTGCAGCGCCTGTTCCTTCGGAAGATTCAATACGTGAAACGCCAAGCGCTGTGCGCTCTTTCGTCCGATTCCCGGCAGCTTTGCAAACTCATCAATGAGATTTTCCACAGCCGGTGCAAAAAACTTCATTTCCGCTCCCTCTTAAAACATACCCGGCATTCCTGCGCCGCCGGTCATCTGCTTCATGCGGGATTCGTTTTCCTTCTGTGCCATCGTCAGCGCTTCGTTTACTGCCGAAACCACCAGATCCTCCAGTGTTTCCGCATCATCCGGATCAATGACCTCCGGATCAATCGCAATACTTGTAATTGTGCTCAGTCCCTTGACGGTCGCCTTCACGACACCGCCGCCAACGGTCGCCGTATGCTCCATCTCCGCCAGCTCTTCCTGCGCCTTCAGCATTTGCTGCTGCATCTTCTGTGCCTGCTTAATCATGGCATTCATATTCATGCCGCCTCCCATTCCCGGGAATCCTCCGCGTTTTGCCATTTGAAATATCCTCCTAATCTGTCACATCATATGGAATGTCGAGCTCCTGTGCTCGCTGTATAATTTGGTCTATCGGATTGACCTTACTGGACAATTCCGAGACTCGATCTTCTTCTACCACGGTCACACGGTAGGCTTGTCCGGTCACCACCTGCGCCGCCTCAGCAATTGCCTTGCGCACCGCTTCCTTCGAGCACAGCTCACAGGTAAACGGGTCATCACACACTACCAGCAGCGTTTTGCCATGAAAAATGCCCTTGGCAAATGTCATCTGCGCAAATTCCATCACAGACACGCGATTGCGTAGCTCCTGCACAACCTTCATCCATTGCGGACCGCTCTCCAGCTTAATCGGCTTGGGTTTTTCCTTCTCGGTCGGTGCGCCCGTCTCCTCCACATCCGGCGGCGCATCCGCATCATCCGGAAGCGGTGGTACGTCGTCATCCTCCGGCGTTGCCGATCGGTGATTGACCGGCGCTGCGGCAGAAATCCCATGCTTTACGGTTTCCTCCAACGCCTCCACACGTCCGCTCAGCGTGTCATAATCATCCGCTTGAAGCTGACACAGGCGCACCATGCACAGCTCTGCCTCAATGCGTCGGTTGGCAGCACGCGGCATTCGCATCAACGTTTCTTGCAATACGTTGGCATACGCAATCAGCCGCGACCCTGGCACACGGTCTGCCAGCTGCCCGACCTCCGCAGTCGAATACGCAGGAGACAGCATTCCCGTCACGTCACCGCGACTGGTCTGCACCAGCAGCATATCTCGAATCAAGCCGAGCAGCTGATCCAACACCGATCCCAGCTCTCGTCCGGCGTTATAGCTCTCGCCCAGCATCTGAACAACCGCAGAGACATCATTATCCAGCAAACGGTTCATCAAACCCACCGTGCTGTCTCCCGCCAGAATGCCAACGCTGGATGCCACAGTTTCCTCGTCAATCGCACCCATCGCGCCCGCCGCCGTTCGGTCGAGCAGTGACAACGCATCACGCAACGCGCCGTCTGCCATGCGGGAAATCAACGCCGCGCCGCTCTCGGTCAGCGGAATGCCCTCGGCATCCGCGATTTCCTGTAGGCGATGCTGAATATCCTGTGGGGCAATACGGCGAAAATCAAAGCGCTGACAGCGGGACAAAATCGTTGCCGGCACCTTGTGAATCTCCGTCGTCGCCAAAATAAACAG
>CAVBHI010000324.1:0-2198 GCA_963595115.1 bacterium | reverse complement strand
CTGCTGCATTGTGATGAAGTCGGCGCTGTTGTCTCGGAAGAAAAAGAAAACCAGCTGATTTGCTGAGAAGCTATCTCGGCACAGAATAGAGGAGGAATTACGCACATGGCACTTATTGTGCAGAAATTCGGCGGCTCATCGGTTGCCAATGCCGAACGCCTTTTTAATGTCGCTGATATCGTCACCAAGACGGCGGCGGCTGGAAACGAAGTGGTTGTCGTTGTGTCCGCACAGGGCGATACGACCGATGATTTTATTGCAAAGGCGGCAGAAATCAATGAAAATCCGCCAAAGCGCGAAATGGATGTACTGCTGAGCGCAGGCGAACAGATTTCCATGTCGCTGCTGGCGATGGCGATCGAGAAGCTCGGCTATCGTGCGACCAGCCTGACCGGCTGGCAGGCTGGCATCAAGACCGACCTGAACTATTCGGCATCACGCATTCGTTCGGTCAGCCCGGAGCGCATTCGCAGCCTGCTCGACCGCAATCGTATTGTCGTCGTTGCCGGTTTCCAGGGCATTAATATTCATGACAGCATTACGACGCTGGGACGCGGCGGCTCGGATACGACGGCGGTCGCCATTGCGGCGGCGCTTCATGCGGATCTCTGCCAGATTTATACTGACGTAGACGGCGTGTACACGGCAGATCCGCGCGTGGTAGCGGATGCCAGAAAGCTGGACGAAATCACCTTTGATGAGATGCTGGAACTGGCAACGCTGGGTGCACAGGTGCTGCACAATCGCTCGGTTGAGATGGCGAAGAAATACAACATTGATCTCGAAGTTATTTCGAGTTTGACAAGAAATCCAGGAACCAAGGTCAAGGAGGTTACTTCTGTGGAAAAGATGATTATCAGCGGTGTTGCCTGTGATAAGGACGTTGCGCGCGTGACCGTTTCCGGTCTGCCGGATGAGCCGGGTAAGGCATTCCGTCTGTTCTCGCTGCTGGCGAAAAATAAGATCAACATTGACATCATTTTGCAGTCGGCTGGCGACGGCGAGAAGCAGGAAATCAGCTTCACGACGGCAACGGCGGATCTGGAGAGAACGCTGAAGCTGCTGGAGGAAAACAAGGATCACCTGCATTACGACACCGTTACGTCGCGCGACAGCCTGGCAAAGGTTTCGATTGTCGGCGCTGGTATGGTGACGAATCCGGGCGTTGCTGCGAAGATGTTTGACGCGCTGTCCTCGCAGCAGATTAACATCCAGATGATTTCTACCAGCGAGATCAAGATTTCGGTTGTTGTTGAGCTGGACGATGCGACCCGTGCGGTTCGTGCGGTGCATGAGAAGTTCTTTGACTGATTTTATTACGCGTATTCGCTATTTTGGTTATCATATAGGGAAGATGGAGTCGTCGCGAGCAATCGCTGCGGCTCCGCTTCGTTTTTCGACATACTTCGCCAAACGGCGGCCATCTCTGCTGCCGAGCGGGAGAAGAAGCGTATTTGCGACCAGTCTAACCAAAAACTCCCGTGATAATTGTTCGTCACGCAAGCCAAACTATATTGCATACACTGGCGCGGGCAAGAAAAAAGAGCTTCCCAACGCATTGGGAAGCTCTGGAATTTTCCAAATAGGAGGGATCTTACTTGGCGTCAACCTCTGCCATGTGCTCGATCAGCATCAGCAGCTTGTTGGAATAGCCCCACTCGTTGTCGTACCAGGAAACTACCTTTACGAACGTGTCGGTCAGAGCAATACCAGCCTTTGCGTCGAAGATGGAGGTGCGTGCATCGCCCAGGAAATCAGAGGATACAACGTCTTCGTCGGTGTAGCCCAAGATACCCTTCAGCTCGCCCTCAGAAGCCTTCTTCATTGCGTCGCAGATCTCGGTGTAGGTTGCCGGCTTTGCCAGATTAACCGTCAGGTCAACAACGGATACGTCCAGAGTCGGAACACGCATGGACATACCGGTCAGCTTGCCGTTCAGCTTCGGATAAACCTTGCCGACTGCCTTTGCAGCGCCGGTGGAAGACGGGATGATATTGCCGCAAGCAGCACGACCGCCGCGCCAGTCCTTCTTGGACGGACCGTCAACAACCTTCTGGGTGCCGGTAGCGGAGTGTACGGTGGTCATCAGACCATCGGTGATGCCAAATGCCTCGTCCAGAACCTTTGCGATCGGAGCCAGGCAGTTGGTGGTGCAGGATGCGTTGGAAACAAAGGTCATGTCCTTGGTGTAGGTGTCC
>CAVBHI010000323.1:0-4479 GCA_963595115.1 bacterium | reverse complement strand
GAATGATAAGATTTGTGGCAAAGCGAGGGCGGAGGGCGGCTGTTTTCCCGCGTCTGCCTGCCGTTTCGGCGCGGGAAAACCATGTGAAAGGCTGCAATAAAAGGTGGAAAATGGAAGAGATATGCCACAAATGAAGAAGAAGTAGATTAGCATATACAATCTTTTTCCTTGGCAAAAACTGAGTAAAAAATGGTGTAAAAATTGTGGAAAACCGAGTAAAATGGAAGTGTTCAGGGAGAAAAAGTGACGGAAAAATAAAAGGAAGGAGGACGGAGACGAGTCGAATACGGAAAAAATGCAGATGGATAGTTGACATGCCCTAAAATGAATGTTAGGATTGTGTTAATGAAATGGCTTTTCCGTGAAGATAATTCGCGATAAAGGCAATATTTTTTGTCAAATTTCTCGATGCGCAGGCTTAGAAACGGCTAACCCTCACAGGCGGCGAAAGAGCTTGCGGAATTGAGGCAAGGAGGAAAGTACCCTATGAATCAAATCAAATGGAACGCAAAGCGTCTGTCGGCTTCGGCGCTGGCTGTGCTGATGGCAGTCGGTGCGATACCGTCTGCTGCACTGGCGGCGGATACGGACGTTTCGGTTTCCGCAGACGATGCGGCGTACAAGTACGTGTATGCCGAGCTGTCCTGGGCAGATTATTGGAAGGGCGAAGGCGTTTACCTGTCCGGCACGGACTGGACGGCATCGTCGGACGAGGCGGACAGCCGCGGCGAGCTGGATAAGGGCGCATTTGACGTTGTCACCCGCGCGACCACTAACCATGGTCTGCATCGCGGCAGCTTCCAGTGCGATGCTGTGATCTATGGCGCAAGTGGCACTACATATGAGATTACCAAGTGGATCTCGGTTGAGACCGGCGAAAAGAAAGAGGATGGCACTGCGGTGACAGAGGCGCGCGCCGTGCTGAAGGATGGTCGTCAGCTGAAGCTGTCGAGGGGCGAAATCGACACGGACATTATTTGCTATAATACCGACGGAACGACCTCGACCGAGAAATTTTCGTATTATGAGGTGCTGGGCGACAAGTATGTTCCGGTTGCCGTTAAGGCAGAGGACTACGACGCGTTCTGTGCGGCATATGACGTCACCGAAAACGGCGCGACGATCACCGGCGGCTACACGGAGGGCGTACTGAACAGCTATGAGGCAACTGCGGAAGTCACTGCAAACACCAATGGTCTGAAGTATGCGGAAAAGCAGGCGGATGGCTCGTTCGTGTTCAGCGCACGCGAAACAGGCACGGGCTCCGGCGTTGCAGATCAGGCGCAGAAGAGCACCAACCTGATTAGTGCGGATAGCTATGACAAGGAAAAGTCGGGCGAGAATGATATTTATGCGGAAGTGACGGCGGCAGAGAAGGCAGAGTCCTATGGCTGCTTCGTTCGTATGGACATTCTGGGCAACTATGGCGGTCTGGGCGACAAGATGTATGCGGTTCGTTGGGACTACTACGGCAGCAACAGCACGGATGGCACTCCGCTGGCATCCTATGGCACCAAGTTTGCAGCCGACAACTGGATGCATAAGGCGATGGGCATTCAGCTGGGTCTGACCGATTCCCTGCGCTGCCAGCTGCCGGAGGGCACGGACGGTACCGGTAACTGGGTCGTTACGGTTTACGCAATGGGCTACACGGATACGGTCATCCCGATTACCGTCAGTGCAGAAAACATCAATAATGGCAGCAGTGAAGAGGTCAACACCGAGGAGCTGGCAAATGTCATTGCCAAGGCGGAAGCACTCAACGAGAGCGATTACACCGCAGAGTCTTGGGCAGCAATGAAGACCGAGCTTCAGGAAGCAAAGGACGAGCTGGCAACGCCGCACACGCAGGCAACGGTAGATGAGGCGGTTTCTCATCTGAACGCAGCGATTGACGCGCTGGAAAAGGTTCTGACTGCACCGGCAGTTACGGCAAAGAGCAAGAGCTATAATTCCATCAAGCTGTCCTGGAACGAGGTTGCTACCGCGACATCGTATAAGGTATACCGTGCAACGTCGAAGAAGGGTACCTACAAGAAGCTTGCTACCGTAAAAACCACCACCTACACCGACAAGGGTGTTAAGACGGGCAAGAACTACTACTACAAGATTAAGGCAACCGATGGTACGGCAACCAAGACCTCTGCGATTGTGAAGGCAAAGGCAAAGCTGAGCGCAACCTCCATTACCAAGGCGAAGAACGTCAAGGGCAAGAAGGTTTCCCTGAAGTGGCAGAAGGTCAGCGGTGCAAACGGCTATGTCGTTTACCGCGCTGTCGGCAACGGAAAGTACAAGGCGATTAAGACCATCAAGTCGGCAAAGAAGGTATCGTATACCAACGCCGGTCTGAAGAAGAACAAGAAGTACTCCTACAAGGTTCGCGCCTATCGTGTCGTGGACGGCTCGCGTGTTTACAGCGCATCCTCTGCGGTAAAGACGGTTAAGGTGAAAAAGTAAGAGGTAAGACAATCCAGCCGAATCTTATTTCGCAATGGAAACAACAGCGTGCCGCAGGGGCTTCCTGCGGCACGCTGTGCTTTTTCTGTAAGAGGCTGCGCTGCCCCTGTCAGGAAAAGAAAAAAGCCCTCTCCGCAACGGAAAGGGCATTTTTTGTTTGCAAACAAAAAATATTGTGGTGGAGCTTACTTCACACCGTTCAGCTTCAGAGTCAGTGCACTCTTTTTGTTGGAAGCATTGTTCTTGTGAATCAGATGAGATGCAGCAGCCTTATCAACAGCCTTAACAGCTGCCTTGTATGCAGCCTCTGCAACGGTCTTATCACCGGCAACAACAGCGCTGTCAAACTTCTTGAGCGTAGTTCTCAGAGCAGAGCGAGCAGCCTGATTGCGAGCGTCCTTTGCCTTCGTAACCTTAACGCGCTTCTTGGCAGACTTAATATTCGGCATTCTTGTCCACCTCCTTACATTTTGATATAGTCAGTGATATTTATTCTAGCATGGACAGGTGGAAAAATCAAGGGTGAATTGCAAAAAAACGTCCAAATCGGGCGTATTTTTTGCGGTTTGCATAGAAAAACATGGGTTTGGACATAGTAGATTGGAGAAAAACGGAAAAGGACGGGATGAATATGGCAATACGCACGGATCTTGCGGTCGAGCGGATGGAGCTGGGAGGGAAGCTGTCCGGTGGTCTGCAAAGCAAAACCGAGGAAATTCGAGGTCTGATGTGCACAAGAGTGACGGACAAGGACGGAGGAAGCTATCTGACCCTGGATATGCAGCCGCTGCGGCGAGAGCCGGACGCATTTGACCGGCTGTGCGATGCAGTCGCGGCGCTGCTGGCGGAATTGGCGTCGCCGCTGCCGCCGAATGCACCGACGCTTGTGCTTGGCTTGGGAAACCGCGCGGTCACACCGGACGCGTTGGGACCGCTGTGCTGCCGTCACGTGCTGGCAACGCGTCATCTGGTGCGCAGCGAACCGGCGCTGCGCGGCTTTCGCCCCACCTGTGTGCTTGCACCCGGCGTACTGGGGACGACGGGACTGGAGAGTGGAGAAATTGTTCTCGGTCTGCTGCGGGAAATTCGACCGGCGTTGGTCATTGCGGTGGATGCGCTGGCGGCGCGGCGAATGCATCGTCTGATGTGCACAATTCAGCTGACGGATACCGGTATTGTGCCCGGTTCGGGTGTCGGCAACGCTCGAACGGCACTGACGCGGGAAACGCTGGGCGTTCCGGTTTTGATGCTGGGCGTGCCGACGGTGATCGACACGCAAACGATTGCGGAGGATCTGGCAGAGGAAACCGGTCTGCCGCCGGAGCGCTTTGCCGCCCTGCGTCATCCGGCGATGATTACGACGCGGGACATCGATCAGCAGGTGATGGATGCAGCGCGCGTCATCGGCTACGGGATTGATTTGTTCCTGCATCCGCAGCTGAGTCGAAGCGATTTGGACGCGTTTCTGAATTGAGAAGTGTTTTCCTCGTTTATAAAATAACCGCAGAGAGACATACTTTACTGCCCGTCCGCATATCCTTGGAATAACACAACGCGTGCGGGGGACAAAAGCGATGGCACGAAGACGCAGGAACAAACAGCGCCGCTTCCCGATTTGGGCGCTGCCGAGTCTGCTGCTGGCGGGTGGCTTTCTGCTGGCGGCAGAGCTGGGCTACGGCGAGACAATCGAACAGGCGGCGCGGTGGCTGGGCGGAAACCAGACATTTCTGACCGCAGCGGTATCGGCAGAAATGGGCAATGTGGGTGCATCCGAAGCGTATGAGCCGGGAGCGGTGACGGAGGACACGGTAAAGGTGACGGAGCGGCTGCCGGATATTCTGCTGGACGGGCTGCTGTCGTGCGACACGGACGGCGAGACGGCGATCATGTCGGAAAGCCTGTTTGAGCCGCCGAAGGAGGTGGCGCAGGCGAAGGAGGAGGAGACTGCACCGACGCAGACGGCAGACGGCGCGGCGATCAAGGAGCTAACGATTACCGGGCAGAGCGGCGGCTATCCGGGCA
>CAVBHI010000322.1:0-2435 GCA_963595115.1 bacterium | reverse complement strand
CCACTCTCCCCTGCCGCACAGACAAAATCCGCTCCCGCCGTGACCGATTACAGTTTTTTTCATAAAGGCGGCAATTCGCATAAACTGATCGCCGTCGAGCTGGCACCCCCGCTCAAGGCAGACGATGGTGTTCTTATGGATGCCGCTCACCTGCTGCGGCGGATGAATGTCGATGTTGTCACCTTTCCGGACTCGCCGTCCGGACGCACGCGCGCCGATTCCGTCCTAATGGCGGAGAAGGTTCGGCGTGAGACCGGTTTGTGCGTCATGCCTCATATCTGCTGCCGCGACAAAAACGCGATTGCAACGCGTTCTCAGCTGCTCGGCGCTCATCTCAACGGAATTCACAATTTACTCGTCATTACCGGCGATCCCATTCCGATGATGGCACGCGAAGCAGTCAAGAGCGTCTTCAACTTCGATTCGGTCGGTCTGATGAAAATCATCCGCGACATGAACGAAGAGATTTTTCCGCAAAGCCCGATGACCTATGGCGGCGCGATCAATCAGGGACGGCGCAATCTGGACGTGGAAATTCGCCGTGTCCGCCAAAAGATGGATGCCGGTGCGACCTTCTTTTTAACCCAACCGGTATTCGGCACCGAGGATGCCGACCGTGTGCGGCGAATCAAGGACGAAACCGGCGCACGTATTCTGTGCGGCATCATGCCGCTGGTCAACCGCAGAAATGCCCTGTTTATGAAGAATGAGATGACAGGCATTGCCGTCACCGATGCAATTGTCGCGCAGTATGGGGCGGATATGACACGCGCGGAGGGCGAAGCCGTTGGTGTCCGCATTGCAAGGGATGTCATTGCGCAAACCGCCGACTTCGCCGACGGCTATTACTTCTCGTTCCCATTCAATCGCGTGTATCTGCTGGAGCAGATTTTGGATAAAGCATAATGCCTGCGTCAGTTAAAAAATATTACAAATTTGTCCATATTCTCACGATTTTCTTATCTTTTCTGTTGCCATAGGGTGAACATTCTGTAAATCCGCTTGACGGTGCAAACACAGCATGATACGATGCAGACACGCCATAAGAATCGACCAGAAAGCGAGGGACAGTTATGAAATTCGTGAAGTGGACGGTACGGCTTGTCGTACTTGCAGCCATCGTCATTGCAGTACAGACAGCGGCAGTGACCGCACGCAGCAGCTCAGGCTCTCCGGGGGATGACGTCAAGAGCTGGGCAACCCTGTTTACCCAGAGGTCGGCATCTGCCGCCGGAGCGGCAGCAGATCTGGCTGTGCAACTCAAGGACACCGCCGTCAACACCATCGCCAGCCGCGCCGAATAACCAAAACAATCATTTCAGAGGAGTGACCCATCATGCAGGACATACTACAGCCATTTTCCATCCATGATGCCGTGTTTACCCCGCAGGCATATATGCTGCTTGTGGACGAACCAGACTTTGGCTGTGAGGGTGCACCGGATGGAAAGCCGATATGCGGCACGATCCGCTGGCTGGACGCACGCGGAGAGCATGTGACACCGATTCCGGAAACACAGCTGTTTGCAACCCGATTCGATGACAAGATGTGGCTCGGTCGATGGAAGGGAGAGCTTGTTCTCGTCACACGCAGGAAATGTGTGCTGATGATGAATGACGCCGAACGACAGTGGTGGGACGCAAGCGCCGCTGTTTCCTAAGCCATCTCAGCATTACCTTGATGTAGAATAAGGGCACCGTTTTTCGGCAAATTCGACCTGAAAATCGGTGTCTTTTTCGTCTCATTCGAGAATGTCATCTCCTATCTCTATTGAATGATTTTTCAGGAGAACCTCCTATATTTTACTCAAATCATCAATCTTGTACGTTTATTCACAAATTTCACCCTCATAATTCGTTGAATTAGCCATTTATTCCCTTGATTTTTTCTCCGTTTTTTGTGTTAATCGCCAATCTTAGGAAAACACGTTGCCTTTCGGAAACTTTGGCTTGAAATCAGAAACTGTTTACTTCATAATAAGAATGTACTGAACAAAAACGATTCCGTTGATATCTTATTATGTACTACCCATACACATGAGATATCGCCGGTTCTTCTTTTGCCCAGTATCATTCGATTTTTTTGTTCTACAGGGAGATTACTATCATGAACGTTTGTGTGTTCGGCGCTGGTAACATGGGCGCACGTATCGCCGAGGTCTTTCTGAGCCATGACCACGAGGTAGCTCTGGTCGATGTACAGGATCGTTTTCTGCAAAACGGCTATACCAGAATTGAAAACGATTATGAGTTTCTGGTTCGCAAGGGCAAGATGGAGGAGAAGCGGAAGGCACAGCTGCTCTCCAAGCTAAAAATGACAACTGACCGCAAGATTGCTTCCAACGCCGACTTTGTCATGGAGGTCATTTTGGAACGCATGGATCTCAAGAAAGAGCTGCTCCGTGAGCTGGACTTTATCTGCCCACAGCACACCAT
>CAVBHI010000321.1:0-6322 GCA_963595115.1 bacterium | reverse complement strand
CATCAACTACCTCGCCATGGAACGCGAGGAGGGCGCGTTGATTATCGCCGCCGAAAAGGCAGTGGAAAATCCACTTCCCAATCTGCTGTTTCTGGATTTTGACGCCACTCAGCTAACCGAGATTTTCGCCGATGGCGAAATTGATCGAATCTATCTGAATTTTTCTGATCCATGGCCACCCAACCGGCAGCGCAAGCGCCGTCTGACACACAGTAACTTTCTCTCGCTGTATGACTGCATCCTTGGTAAATATGGACAGCTTCACTTCAAAACAGACAACCAACACCTATTCGAGTTCTCTTTGGAGGAAATCTGCGGCTTTGGCTGGCTGGTTCAGAATATCTGCCTTGATCTGCACAACAGCGATTTCGACAATATTATGACCGAATATGAGCAGCGCTTCTCCCAGCAGGGCTTTCGCATCTATCGTCTGGAGGCATGTCGTCGCGGAGAGGACACACTCACCCGTGCACATACAGAACCGCGTAGTCCAGAGCAGTTGGCGCAAACACCACGCGGCTCAGCTGCTCGTTCCATCTCCTCCACACCGTAGTATTATATCATCCTCCACAACGGGAATCAACGGCTGTTTCTTATTTTTTGTGCGATACCACCATCTTTACACAAACAGCAACATGTTTTTCCGGCAATTATGACATACTTTACCAGACTTCTGACACCTTTATACCGCGTGGCACGGAGACTGAGAAATCTACAGACCAGAGCCTGCACGTCGTCTTGACAAGCAGGCTCTGGTCTTTTTCCATCCTGCTCAGCGGATTCCTTAACCTTATCCCATCCTATTCTGCGGATTTTTCTGCACAATGCGACAATCGTCCTCACATTACCCATTGAATCTTTCCCCATTTTCCGATAAAATGAATATGCTGTCGTTTTTTTTTGCCGGTTGGAACACACCGCTGCAAAAATGCCAAATAATCAGAGGAGAGAATATAATCTATGTTACAAACAATCGCACATATCAACGACGTGGTCAACAACTTCATTTGGGGTGTTCCCGCAATGATATGTATCATCGGTGTCGGTCTGTATCTCAGCTTCTGTACCCGATTCATTCAAATTCGTAAATTCGGATATGCCTTGAAAACCTCAATCGGACGTATCTTTCACAAGCAGGAAGCATCCGATGGTACAATGACCCCATTCCAAGCCGTCTGTACGGCGCTGGCTGCTACCGTTGGTACCGGAAACATCGCCGGTGTTGCCGGTGCGATTGCTATCGGCGGTCCGGGCGCTGTGTTTTGGATGTGGTGCTCCGCTTTGCTCGGTATGTGTACCAAGTTCTCCGAGGTCACACTGGCAGTTCACTTCCGCGAACGCAACGCAGAAGGCGATCTCGTCGGCGGTCCAATGTACTACATCAAAAATGGTTTGAGCCATCGCTGGCAGTTTCTCGCTGTTCTGTATTCTCTATTTGGTGTGCTGACCGTATTTGGAACAGGCAATGCAACGCAGGTAAATACGATTACCACCGCCATTGACTCTGCACTGCAGCAGGCAGGCATGAACGTCTCGCAAGGGCTGAACACCGTCAATCTGAGCATTGGCATTATCATTGCTCTGCTGGTTGCTCTTGTCCTCTTGGGTGGCATCAAGCGAATTGGCAACGTCGCCGAAAAGCTGGTTCCATTTATGGCGCTGCTTTATGTTTTGTTGGCACTGGGTGTTATCATCCTCAATGCGTCCCATGTTCCAAGTGTATTTGTTTCTATTTTTGCCGGTGCGTTTCATCCGTCCGCCTTTACCGGCGGCGTTGTCGGCAGCATTTTCCTCAGCCTGAAAAAAGGCGTGTCCCGCGGCATCTTTTCCAACGAAGCTGGTCTGGGTACCGGTTCTATTGCACATGCGTGCGCGGATACCAGCAAGCCCGTCAAGCAAGGTATGTTCGGTATCTTTGAGGTATTTGCCGACACCATTGTCATCTGCACAATGACCGCGCTGGTTATTCTATGCAGTGGCATCCCGATCGGTTACGGCAAGGCCGCCGGTGCGGAGCTGACTATCAATGGTTTCATCTCTGCCTACGGCAGCTGGGTTTCGCTGTTCACTGCCATTGCGCTGTGTTGCTTTGCATTTTCCACTATCATCGGTTGGGGATTGTACGGCTCCCGCTGCATTGAATTTCTCTGCAAGTCCAATAAGGTCATCCGTCCGTTCTTCGTGGTCTACTCGCTTGTTGCCATTTTGGGAGCAACCATTGACCTGGGGCTGCTCTGGAACATTGCCGACACATTTAATGGTCTGATGGCAATTCCAAACCTGATTGCACTATTCCTGCTCGGCGGCGTTGTCGTCAAGCTGGTGAAGGAGCACTTTGCATCCGAAGGCATTGCCGACTAATTCTACGGAATTCCTTTTATAAGTGACGCCCGATTCTGCGGAAACACAGAATCGGGCGTCATTTGCGCTCTCCTGTTCTCTTTTTCACTGAAAAAGGAGTCGTTCTGCATCACAACAGACCAACTCCTTTTCGAGAGAGTAAAAATGATTTTTCCGTGATTGCAGCAACTTCTTCCCGCCGCCCTGTCTACTTCACGAATATTCCATTCCACACTTGCATCATGCTGCATTCTGCTCCGGCTGTCAAGCAAGAACAGCAGCAATAATCTTCTGCGTTTGCGTTACTTGACACAGATTGTCTCAACCTCCAGCTTTGCCCCCTTCGGCAGACCCGCTACCGCAACGCAGGAGCGCGCCGGAGCGGCATCCGGGAAGTACTTACCATATACTTCATTAAATGCCGCAAAGTCCGCCAGATCCGCCAAAAAGCATGTAGTCTTAACCACATTGGAAAAATCCAGACCAGCCTCCTTCAGTATCGCGGCGATGTTCTTCATGACCTGCTCTGCCTGTTCCTCAATCGTGTCCGCCGTGATTTCGCCAACAGCTGGATCAATCGGAATCTGACCAGAGGTGAATACAAACTGCTCGGTCTCAATCGCCTGCGAATACGGACCGATCGCAGCCGGTGCATTTCCCGTTGCAATTACCTGTTTCATGTGTCGTTCCTCCTCATTACTTCTTGCCCTTGATCTTCTTCAGGCGCTCGTTGTTCGACAGAATGACCTTGCGCATACGAATGCTCTTCGGCGTGACCTCCATCAGCTCGTCGTCGCCGATAAATTCCATTGCGTCCTCGATCGACATGATACGCGGCGGAATCAGACGCAGGGCATCATCCGAACCAGACGCACGGGTATTGGTCAGCTGCTTCTTCTTGCAGACATTTACCGCCATATCCTCGTTCTTCGGCGAGTAACCGATAATCATGCCCTCATATACATCCGTGCCAGCGCCGATAAATAACGTGCCACGCTCCTGTGCGTTGTACAGACCATAGGTGACGGCAGTGCCAGTCTCAAATGCAATCAGCGACCCGGTCGAGCGCTTGCTGATCTCGCCCTTATACGGCTGATACTCATAGAATACCGAGCTCATAACGCCTTCGCCGCGGGTATCGGTGAGGAATTCCGTCTTGTAGCCAAATAAGCCGCGCGCCGGAATCAAAAACTCGATGCGCATACGGTCGCCCTGCGGCGCCATGTGCTGCAGCTCACCCTTTCGAGAGCCCATCTTCTCCATGACCGAACCGACGCATTCCGCCGGAACATCAGCGACCATGCGTTCTATCGGCTCATACTTTTTGCCGTCGATTTCCTTGAACAGTGCACGCGGTGCGCCGACCTGAAATTCATAGCCCTCTCGACGCAGCGTTTCAATCAGAATCGACAGATGCATCTCACCGCGTCCTGCCACACGGAACGTGTCCGTGTTTTCGGTCTCCTGCACACGCAGGGAGACATCCTTCAGCAGCTCGCGATGCAGACGCTCACGAATCTGGCGAGAGGTGACATACTTACCTTCGCGTCCGGCGAATGGAGAGTCATTGACGGAGAAATACATCTCGACCGTCGGCTCGGAAATCTTGACAAACGGAAGCGGCTCTACCTGACTGGGCGAACATAAGGTGTCGCCGATCGTGACATTTTCAATACCCGAGACGCATACAATATCACCGGCGGAAATTTCCTCAATCGGGGTATGACCGAGGCTGTCAATCGTGTACATTGACACTGCTTTTGCCTTATACGGCTTGCTGTGCTTGTTATAGTTGCATACCATGATTTCCTGTCCAACATGCATCCGTCCGCGCTCCACGCGTCCAATGGCAATACGTCCGACATAATCATTGTAGTCAATCGAAGAAACCAGCATTTGCAGCTCGCCATCCGGATTAACATGCGGTGCCGGAATATGCGCCAAAATCGTCTCAAACAGCGGGGTCAGATCCTTACCCGGTTGATTAGGCGAAGTCGAGGCAGTGCCGTCACGACCAGAGCAATACAAAATCGGACTGTCCAGCTGTTCGTCCGTCGCATCCAGTGTCAGCAGCAGCTCCAGAACCTCATCACCGACATCACCCAGACGGGCATCCGGACGGTCAATTTTATTGACAACAATGATGATCTTATGACCGAACTCCAACGCCTTCTGCAAAACAAAGCGTGTCTGCGGCATCGGACCTTCAAACGCATCGACCAGCAAAATAACGCCGTCCACCATCTTGAGAATGCGCTCGACCTCACCGGAAAAGTCCGCATGACCCGGCGTGTCTACGATGTTAATCTTCGTGTCCTTGTAATGCACGGAGGTGTTCTTCGCCAGAATCGTAATGCCACGCTCACGCTCCAGATCGTTGCTGTCCATGACGCGCTCTTCCACTACCTGATTGGCGCGGAACGCGCCGCCCTGCTTGAGCATCTGGTCAACCAGTGTTGTTTTACCGTGGTCAACGTGGGCGATAATTGCAATATTTCTTAAGTCTTCTCTAATCATACGTTCCTCCAAATTAGGAATAATCACATACTTTTACACATAATCTAGTATACCCTCTGTCTGTTTTGAATTCCATTTCTGATATAGTCAAATTTTCCTGTTTTTTCGGCTGGATTTTCGTGCGTACTTCTTTCGTGGCTTTTTGGGTTAATTGTAAAATGAAATAGGACAAAAGGGAACGAGCCAAAGCAGGCGTGGTATCATGGAATCACCAAATGGATTCCAACACCTGACGCGAGAAAAAAGGTCTCAAATCCGTCCTGTTTGATATTGCAATTTAGAAATTTTTTTATCTGAATGAAAATACAAGGATTTCGCTTGACAATACCGTGCGGTTCGTTTATCATGGTAAAAAGATAAATAGAAAAACCGAAGATCGGGAGAAGTACCTGCGCGGAGCGTTTTCAGAGAGCCGTCGGCGGTGAAAGGGCGGCAGCGACGAAGGCAGCGAATGGACCTGTGAGGGCGAACAGAAACCAGATGGGAGTATGGGAGACGCGTCTGCGCGTTATAGCAGCGGTATGCAGATACAGATGTATACGATGAGAGCATCCCGCAGGGATGAAGCTAGGTGGCACCGCAGAAGATATTATATCTCCTGTCCTATCGTCAGTGGTAGGACAGGGGCTTTTTTATTTTTAGCCAACAATGAAGAAGGAGAGGAGCAACCATGGAAAAGAACATTCCGTATAAGATTTATTTGACAGAGGACGAGATTCCGAAGCAGTGGTACAATGTCCGCGCGGACATGAAGAAGAAGCCGGCGCCGCTGCTGAATCCGGGCACACTGGAGCCGATGACGCTTGAGGAGCTTTCCGGCGTCTTTTGTGAGGAGCTGTGCCGTCAGGAATTGGATGACGATACGGCGTATTTTGACATTCCGCAGGAGATTCAGGACTTTTATAAGATGTACCGCCCCGCCCCGCTGGTGCGTGCGTATTGCTTGGAGAAGAAGCTGGGAACTCCGGCGCACATCTATTACAAGTTCGAGGGCAACAACACATCCGGCAGCCATAAGCTGAACTCGGCGATTGCGCAGGCATACTATGCGAAACAGCAGGGGCTCAAGGGCGTAACAACCGAAACCGGCGCCGGTCAGTGGGGTACGGCTCTGTCCATGGCGTGTGCGTACTTTGATTTGGACTGCAAGGTATATATGGTAAAGTGCTCGTATGAGCAGAAGCCGTTTCGCCGTGAGGTTATGCGCACCTATGGCGCATCGGTCACACCATCCCCGTCGATGGAGACAGAGGTCGGACGCAAGATCAACGCAGAGTTTCCGGGAACGACCGGCAGCTTGGGCTGTGCCATTTCAGAGGCGGTCGAAGTGGCAACCACGCACGAGGGCTATCGTTATGTGCTTGGTTCCGTGCTCAATCAGGTTCTTCTGCATCAGTCGATTATTGGTCTGGAAACCAAGGCGGCGCTGGATAAGTACGGCATCAAGGCGGATATGATCATCGGC
>CAVBHI010000320.1:0-9014 GCA_963595115.1 bacterium | reverse complement strand
GTGCATTGCGGCGCTGGCGGCAGCGCTGGTCGTTGTGCTGTCGATAACGCCGTTGGATTGGCTGATTGGAAAACTGACTGCACCGCCGTCCGCGGTGCGCAATCGGATGACGCGGCGTGTAACGCCGATGGAGGAGAACAAATGAAACCAATACAATTATTCTGCCTGCCGTATGCCGGTGGAAGTCCGGCGTTTTTTGACGGATTGAAGCCATATCTTGATGAGAAGATTACGCTGTGTGCGCTGGAATATGCGGGACACGGCACGCGGCTCAAGGAGCCGTTCTATGCGGACTTCACCGAGCTGGCGCGTGATATGGCGCAGCGCATTCGGGCGCAGGAGCAGCCGGATGCGGTATCCATGCTGTTCGGTTACAGCATGGGCAGCATCGGTGTGTATGAAATGCTGGCAGACAATCGGCTGGAGCGAAAACCGGTGCATGTCTTTCTCGCTTCGCATGAAGCGCCGGACGGAGATTGGGACAGCAAGCGGTATTGGAGCATGACGGATGAAGAATTTCTGGAGACGATGAAGCGGTTCGGCGGATTTGACAATGTAAAGCCAAAGATGCTGAACAATCGCTTTT
The DNA here is from genome assembly GCA_963595115.1 of bacterium. Lineage (GTDB taxonomy): Bacteria > Bacillota > Clostridia > Oscillospirales > Butyricicoccaceae > Butyricicoccus_A. Next base: position 8,428 of record CAVBHI010000320.1, on the reverse strand, counting down.
TCCGCGGCATGTATTTTACCCCGATTCGCGAGGATTACCGCCTACTGGGAAATTATCCGGCGAACCACCGCTGGCGTTTTCCGATGAATACCACGATGCTGTATTCGGAAAAGGACATTCCGACGGAGCAAATTCATGGTTGGGATTCGTTCTTTGCTGCGCAGAGCGAGTACGTTGCGCTGGGGGACAATCACTTTTTCCTGAAAGCCTGTGCGGAGCAAACGGCGGCGGTTATCAATCGCGTCGCCCGCGCGGAGAGCCAAACGTAATACCACGACGGTGCTGCCGGAAGAACACGTCCGGCGGCGCTGTCTTTTTTGTTCAAATGGAAAGTTTCTCTTGAAATCCCTTTTACCTTCTATTATACTAGGATAAAAAGAGAGGAGGGGTTGCTGATGATGATTTCGACCAAGGGGCGCTACGCGCTTCGCGTTATGATTGATCTGGCTGAGCACCCGACAGAGGATTTCATTCCGCTCAAAACGATTGCTGATCGCCAGGGCATTTCGGTAAAATATCTGGAAAGTATCATTAAGGTGCTGACGCAGGCGAACTTCCTGCATGGCTTGCGCGGCAAGGGCGGCGGCTATAAGTTGACGCGTGCGCCGGGACAGTATACGGTGGGCGATATTCTTCGCTTGACCGAGGGCAGCTTGTCGCCGGTATCCTGTTTGAGCAATGAAAAAATAGACTGTCCTCGCGCGGCGGATTGCCGCACGCTGCCCATGTGGGAAGGACTGTACCACATGATTAATGACTATTTTGATAAAATCACGCTGGAAGATCTTGTACAGCCGGAGATAGCGGGCAATGACTTTGTCATCTGAGCGCAAAAGCGCGACGGAAAGAACGATTGCTTGCAGCTTGCTGCGCGGTGTCGTTTTGCTGCCGTTTTCTAAAAACCTATTGACACGGCGGGAAATCGGGTTTATAATACCAACATACCCACAAGAAAGATAGGGAATTAAAAGATGAGATTATTTGACCAAAGATATGCACCGTGTCTGTGTCCGCGGCGAATGCGTCTGTATTGTTGACGCGAAACGGGACACAATCGTACAGTAGAATACAATATCGCACACGAAAGACACATTTGGGAGGAATATTATCATGAGCAAGATTTATACATCTGCGGATCAGCTGATTGGCAAGACTCCGCTTCTGGAACTGACGAACACCGAAAAGGCAGAGGGCTTGCAGGCTCGCCTGCTGGGCAAGCTGGAGTACCTGAATCCGGCGGGATCGGTCAAGGATCGCATTGCGAAGGCGATGATTGACGATGCGGAGGAAAAGGGCATTTTGAAGGCAGGCTCGGTTATCATTGAGCCGACCTCCGGCAACACCGGCATTGGTCTGGCGTCAGTTGCAGCGGCGCGCGGCTATCGACTGATTATCGTCATGCCGGAGACCATGAGCGTGGAACGTCGTCAGCTGATGAAGGCGTATGGCGCGGAGCTGGTTTTGACGGAGGGCGCAAAGGGCATGAAGGGCGCGATTGCCAAGGCGGATGAGCTGAGCAAGGAAATTCCGAACAGCTTTGTTGCCGGTCAGTTCGTCAATCCGGCAAACCCGAAGGCACACCGCGAGAGCACCGCGCCGGAAATCTGGGAGGACACCGATGGACAGGTTGATATTTTTGTTGCCGGTGTCGGTACGGGCGGCACGGTTACGGGTGTCGGCGAGTATCTGAAGGAAAAGAACCCGAATGTCAAGGTGGTTGCGGTAGAACCGGCGACCTCTCCGGTTCTGAGCGAAGGCAAGGCAGGCTCACACAAGATTCAGGGCATCGGCGCAGGCTTTGTTCCGGATGTGCTGAACACCGCCGTTTACGATGAGGTCATTCCGGTCAAGAATGAGGATGCGTTTGCCACCGGCAAGCTGGTGGGACGCAGAGAGGGCGTTCTGGTTGGTATCTCTGCCGGCGCGGCTGTCTGGGCAGGCATTGAGCTGGCAAAGCGTCCGGAAAATAAGGGCAAGACGATTGTTGTTCTGCTTCCGGATACCGGCGACCGCTATCTGTCTACTCCGTTGTTTGCAGACTAATCCATACAATAAACCATATTAAAGAACAACCGGCAGAGTGAACTGTCGGTTGTTTGCGTATAGAGGGATGTCATAGGCGCGTTTGCCGGACGGACTGGGGGCGATTTGCTCTAAAAAATTTTTTGTGTTCTCTTGACAATACGGATGCATTCATGTATTATTGTATCAAGGGATTAGTACAATGGTACAATGATACAGTTCGAGAGGAGGAGCAGAATGCAGTGGAACTTAACGGATAACCGACCGATTTACTTGCAGCTGATTGAAACGGTCATGCAGGGCATCGCCGCGGGGGAATATCCAGCGGGAAGCCGTCTGCCGTCTGTGCGGGAGCTTGCGGCGGAGGCGGGAGTAAATCCCAACACGATGCAGCGCGCATTGGCGGAGCTGGAACGACAGGGCTTGATTTATTCGCAGCGCACCGCAGGGCGATTCGTCACCGACAAGACGGAGCAAATCTGGGGGAAGCGAAAGGAGATTGCGATGGAACAGGTGGAACTCTTTTTATCCAAAATGAGAGAAATGGGATATACTGCGGAGGAGATTATTACGATCATCCGGCAGGCAATGGAGAAGGGAGACGTGCAATGAAACCGATTTTACAATGCACCGGATTGAGCAAGAGCTTCGGTAGAAAACAGGCGCTGAACAACGTGACCTTTCAGCTGGGACGCGGGCAGATCGTCGGTCTGCTCGGTCCAAACGGAAGCGGAAAGAGCACGCTGATTAAGCTGGCGAACGGACTCCTTACGCCGACATCGGGGGATGTGACAATTGACGGCGACGCACCAGGCGTTATCACACATGAAAAGGTATCCTATCTGCCGGAGCGAACCTATCTGAGCGATTGGATGACTGCGGGGGATCTGCTGCGGTTCTTTGATTCGTTTTACGACAACTTTAACCGCACCAAGGCGGAGGATATGCTGCACCGTCTGAACATCCATACCGACAGCGTGATAAAAACGATGTCCAAGGGCACAAAGGAAAAGGTACAGCTGGTTATGGTCATGAGCCGCGAGGCGGATTTGTATTTGCTGGACGAGCCGATTGGCGGCGTCGATCCGGCGGCACGAGATTATATTTTGAATACAATTTTGACAAATTACAATGAAAACAGCACGGTTGTACTGTCCACCCACCTGATTTCGGATATTGAGAAGGTGTTGGACGAGGTGGTATTCCTCAATCAGGGAGAGGTCATCCTGCACAAGTCGGTGGATGACATCCGCGCCGAGCACGGCAAATCCGTGGATGCGCTGTTTCGGGAGGTGTTCGCATGCTGAGCAAATTAATTGGCTATGAATTTTACGCGACACGGCGCGTGTACCTGACAGCGTTTCCGGCGATCCTCATTCTGGCGCTGCTGAATGCGGTGCTATTTGGAATGGCGGGAAGCGCGAGCGGATTGTCTGTGACGAAGGGAATTATTTTTGCGGTGTATATTTTCGCCCTGTTTGCGATTTGGGTGATGGCGCTGATTTATACGATTCAGCGGTTTTACAAAAACCTGCTGTGTGATGAAGGCTATTTGATGTTTACCCTTCCGGCGAAGCCGTCGCAGCTGATCTGGGCGAAGGCAATCACTTCGGTGATCTGGATGGTTCTGACGGGCATTGTGTGCTTTGTCTCGCTGTGCATCGTTGTGACACCGCTCATGGTTGTGAATGTACAGAATGTGAGCTGGGGACTGTTCGGACATGATTTGAGCAGCCTGCTGTCTACTGTATGGCATGATTACGGCATGGCGCTGATTATTGTACCGCTGGAACTGCTTGTTTTCTTCGTGCTGTGTATCCTGTCGTTTTGCATGAATCTCTATATGTGTCTGGCAATCGGCAACCTGTTCCAACGTCATCGCATTGCGTGGGCGTTTGGCGCGTATGTTGTCTGCGGCATCATCGGACAGCTTGTCAGCATTCCGTTCCTGAACTGGCTGGGCAGCGACGCCACAGTATATCTGAAGGTGGTTGCGGAGTTGGAAGACGGAGTGGAACTGTATCTGGTGCTGCTTGCCATGATTTTGGCGCAGGTGGTCTTTAGCGCGATCTACTTTGCTATTACCAACTACATTTTGAGCAAGCGACTGAACTTACAGTAATGACTGCTGCGCAGCAGGGGGAAATTATCATGAAACGAAGCATTTCGATTACTGCGGCGGTGCTGGCAAGTGCGCTGCTGCTGGGCGGCTGCGGCAGCGCGGCATCGCAGAAGAAACAGCAAGAGTCAAACGATCTGGCAAAGCAGATGCTGACGCAGACCAAGGAGCGAACGCTGGAAAATACACAGTCCATTCATTCACTGAATCTGGAAATTGCAGCGGCGGTTGTTGTCGTTCAGACGGGCGATGACTGGAAGCTGGAGACGAACGTTAAGAAAAAATATCTGACGAGTGAGGTCAAGGACGGCATACTGACGATTGAACAGCCGAGCCACGAGACGGATATTCGCAATCTGCTGAAGCTCAAAGACCATGTGCCGACGGTGACGCTGACGATGCCGAAGGACGTGCAGCTGAAAAAGCTGGAGGCGTATCTGGGCGCCGGCACGATGGATATTAAGAACCTGTCGGCTCAAAAGAGCGACTTGGATGTCAGTGCGGGTACGGTAACGCTGGATCAGCTGGATACGCAAAAAACGAATATCAGCTGTGATCTGGGTGAGGTGTCCGGTTCGATGCGGCTGACGGGGGATGGCTCGATGGATGCTTCCGTGGGCAGTATGGAGCTGGAACTGCTGGATGGCTCGAAGCTGGCGGAAGTGAATGCCAACGTGAGCGTGGGGGACGTGACGCTCAATGGTAAGGACTTCTCCGGCAGCAAAAAGCTGGGCAAAACCGGCGGCACGCTGGATGTGGACTGCGAGATGGGAAGCATTGATTTGACGATTCCGGAGTGACAGCGCGTCTCTGCGCGAAATGCTGTATGAGGCAGTGCGGAAAAACGGAAAATTTCGGCAAAACAGCCGTTGCATTCGAGGGAGCACTCTGCTATACTAAATGTATAAAATCATATTGTGAACGACATAAAATATCGCTTTATCCGCTGTCTGATGGATGAAGCGGTATTTTTTTGTTGTTTTGCGACAATGAAGGAGGGGCTTTACATGCCGAGAAGCAAAAAAGAAGGAATTATGTTCAGTTTTTTGATGAGCGCGATTATGATCTTTTTGATGGCGGCGCTGAACTATGGTGTGCGCATGGGGACATTGGGTGCGGACGCATGGCATCATGCGGTGATTGCGTTTGTTCCGGGTTGTATCTTCGGAATGCTCTGCGACCTGTGCGTGTGTACGCCAAGCTCACGTGCGATTACCAGCCGCATGGTCGGCGATCAGAAAGAGGGGGTACAAATTTTTGTCATCCGATTCTGCATGGTCGTGCTTATGACGGTATTTATGACCGTGTTTGGCATCGTTGCAGGCGGCGCGCGTGGAATGCAGATCGTTGTGGGAAGTCTGGTTTATTTCCCGTACAACTTTACGATTGCGCTTCCGATTCAGATGTTGCTTGTCGCTCCGTTTTCGGCGTGGCTGGTTGCCAAGCTGTGCCGTCGGGAAAACGATGCAGAGCTTGCAGCGGAATAACGGGATAAAAAGAACAAGCCCGCTGTCCGGCGGTTTGCGAATGCCGCAGATTGGACAGCGGGCTTGCGTCAGATGTGCTCCGATGGGTGCGCGTCGGCGGCATCCGGGAATTCGGTGTCGGTGCGTTCGGTTTTCTCGTCGGACAACGCGCGTTCCTGCTGCTTCATGGCACAGTCATACACAATGCCGCCGCAGGTGTTCTCCTTGACAGCTTTGAGAAAATAGCCGAGCAACGCAAGGATTGGCGGCAGCGCATACAGCCACATGCTGTCCAAGCTGCTCAGATCACCGAAATACCACATGGCAATCTGCCCGAACGCGATAAGCTCCGCGTAAAGCAAAAACACAAAGACGATGCCGCGCTTGGAAAAGCTGGGCTTTTTTTGTTGCTTCATAAGAAATCCCTCCCAGTACATTGTATGCAGGGAGGGAAAGCGTGCGTCAATGGATGGACGAAAATGAGGACACAGGAATTGACTTTGGGGAAGTCCTGCCGGTGCATCCTGCGTTGTGTTCGGAACTATGCAAAATGCTTCAAAATGAAGGATTGTCATTTCTGCCCTGCAAGCGAAGGCAGCGGCAGCATTGGTATGTTTTTTTTAATCGCAGGACAGGAGAACATTGGGATTGTGCAAAAATCATGAATAAAAGGCGGAAAACAGGGCATCCTATTTTCTGATTTGTAAAATCGGAAAAAAGCGATTGACAGCGGAACATTCTTGCGCTACAATGAACGGGTATGCGATAAGGAGGTAGTTCTATGCTTTCACAGCTCGCAACAGCGGCGAAAGTCGTAGGCGTGAAACAGTCCAAAAAAACCATCCGTGACGGCGGGGCGGCGCGCGTATTCATCGCGCAGGACGCAGAAAGCCGCGTTACGGCGCCGATCCTCGCTCTGTGCCGTGAGCACGGGGTTGAAGTGACCGAGGTCGCTACCATGAAAGAACTTGGCGCCGCCGCTGGCGTCGCAGTCGGTGCTGCTGTTGTTACAGTCATCGAATTTCATTGATTTTAACGGAGAAACCGTTGAAATAACTATATTCTATATTTGAGGAGGTGCAATGAATGCCAACCTTTAACCAGCTCGTACGCAAGGGTAGACAGGAAGTTGCCGATAAGTCCACTGCTCCGGCTCTGCAGGTAGGTCTGAACTCGCTGAAGAAGAAGCAGACCAATCAGTCGTCTCCGCAGAAGAGAGGCGTTTGCACGACGGTCAAGACTATGACCCCGAAGAAGCCGAACTCTGCACTTCGTAAGGTAGCCCGTGTTAAGCTGACCAACGGTATGGAGGTTTCCGCTTACATTCCGGGTATCGGTCACAACCTGCAGGAGCACTCGGTTGTAATGGTTCGCGGCGGTCGTGTTAAGGATCTTCCGGGTGTCCGTTACCACATTATCCGCGGCTCTCTGGATACGCAGGGTGTTGCAAACCGTCAGCAGGCTCGTTCCAAGTACGGTGCCAAGAGACCGAAGCCGGGCAAGGGCTAATCGCCGTCCGACTGACAAACCAAATTTTTTACCCATGATTTGACTTGAAATTTTCATGTTTCAGCAAAGCAAAAGCTTTGTCCTGAGCGTTTGATATATATTTTTTCAAACCCTCGGACAGGCCATGCCGAAAGCCGGGGGCGGCTTTTGGAGTACCTATGAAATCATTTTTTTGTGAAGGAGGGAAGTATCGTGCCAAGAAGAGGATTTGTTCCTAAGAGAGAAGTTCTTCCGGATCCGATGTACGGCTCCCAGCTCGTTACCAAGCTGATCAACTCGATCATGCTGGACGGCAAGAAGGGCGTTGCACAGAAGGTTGTATACGATGCTTTTGACATCGTTAAGGAAAAGACTGGTCGCGATCCGTTAGAAGTATTTATTGAGGCTATGGATAACATCATGCCGTCTCTGGAGGTTAAGGCTCGCCGTGTCGGCGGCGCTACCTATCAGGTGCCGATGGAAGTGCGTCCGGAGAGACGTCAGACTCTGGGTCTGCGTTGGCTGACCAAGTATTCCCGTGCTCGTTCCGAGAGAAACATGTGCGAGAGATTGGCAAATGAGATTCTGGATGCAGTGAATAATCTGGGCGGCTCTGTTAAGAAGCGTGAGGATACCCATAAGATGGCAGAGGCCAACAAGGCGTTTGCCCACTTCAGATATTAATCTGTCGGGGATCACTTACGAAAGGAGAACATCATGCCGAGAGAATTTAGTCTGGAAAAGACCAGAAATATTGGTATTATGGCGCACATCGACGCCGGCAAGACCACCACGACGGAGCGTATCCTGTACTACACGGGTATCAACCGTAAACTGGGTGAGACGCATGAAGGCGCCGCTACCATGGACTGGATGGAGCAGGAGCAGGAGCGTGGTATCACCATCACCTCCGCTGCAACCACCTGTCACTGGAAGGATCATCGAATCAACATCATCGACACTCCGGGTCACGTTGACTTCACCGTAGAGGTACAGCGTTCCCTGCGTGTACTGGACGGTTCGGTTTGTGTTCTGTGTGCAAAGGGCGGTGTAGAACCGCAGACGGAGACCGTTTGGCATCAGGCTGACGAGTACCGTGTACCGCGTATGATCTTCATCAACAAGATGGACATCATGGGCGCTGACTTCTACAACGTTCTGAACATGATTAAGGATCGTCTGGGCTGCAAGGCCATTCCGATTCAGCTGCCGATCGGTTCGGAGTCGGAATTCCGCGGCATCATCGACCTGATGACCATGCGCGCTGAGGTCTATTATGATGACCTGGGCAAGGATATTCGCGACGAGGACATTCCGGCTGACATGGTTGAGA
>CAVBHI010000319.1:0-3444 GCA_963595115.1 bacterium | reverse complement strand
GCAAAATATCGTGAGAGAAACAGAACAACTGACAATTGGGAACGGATAAAACAGCTGCGACTGGAGCGCGGACTGACCCTCCGACAGCTTGCGGCAAAGACGGGACTTTCGCTGGGATACCTGAGTAAGGTGGAACGCGGCTTGAGCAAGCCGTCCTATAGTACCGTTCAGAGTATTTGCTACGCACTGGAAATGACAGCGAATCCATTTATGTTTCCACAGCAGGCGAAGGAGTCCGAGGAGGACGGAGGCTCGTATCTGATTCCGAGCAGCAAACGCTCGTTGATTTATGGCGCAACCAATCTTTTTCAATTTGAGTCAGTGTTTGAGGAAAACCCGCACTTTAAGCTAAACGTGATGACGCTACAGCCGGGCTGTGAGGAACAGGTCAACTCCATTCACAGCTATGACGAGATTGGCATTGTCGCAGAAGGACGTATGGAGATGGAGCTGGAAGGCGGCACTCGCTATGAGATGGGACCGGGGGATGCGGTGATGATTCGCAAGAATACCCACCATTCATCGAAGAATTTGCTGCCAACGGCGTGCATCTCCTATTGGATTGAAATACTGTGAGATAAGAATAAGCGAACCCTCTCAGGGGTGAACCGAACCGGATTGTGCAAACAGCACGATCCGGTTCGGTTTGTTTCACGAGAAGGGGTTTTCTCTTGTGGAAAAATACCAATCACTTGATTTGTGTTTCCTGCGAAGCATAAGAGGAAACAGAAAAATGGTAGAAATATTTTGAAAAAATGCACAATTTTTCGGATTGTATTTTGTAATACATCACAATCTTGTGAAAAGTGCGAAAATAATGTTGCATAATGTGCAAAATGGTTATATAATTTAATTGCAAGGAAACAAAGAAACAAAAAAGAATGTTTCCTTATAGGAAACATAAATACTCGGCTTCGCAAAAAAGGGAGGAGGGCGCTTATTCGAGAAGAAAGACATCCGTCGAAGAAAGGGAATCAAGACGGCAATCAATAGCGCATATCGGAACGGTCAAAAATTCGGCTTTTTTGTCATCCGGTATCCAAAATGAAAGAAAGGGTTTTGTATTATGAACAAGGAAAAAACACCGTTATTAAAAACGTTTGATCCGATCGTATTCTTACCGGCGTTCATTATTATGGTCATCGTTTCCGTAATCGGATTCTTTTGGTATGACGCATTTCTGAATGGTCTGGTAGCGATCTTCAATTACACGATCAAGACATTCGGCTGGACATACATTTATGTAACCATATTTGATTTGATTTTGTGTATCATATTGATCTTCCACCCATTGGGCAAAACCATGCTGGGAGGTCCGAACGCCAAGCCGGAGATGAGCACCTTTAGCTGGTTTTCCGTAACGCTGACCACAACGATCGGTATCTCGCTGATTATGTGGGGCGGCTCAGAGCCGGTATATCACTTTATGAATCCGCCTGCGTGGGCTGGTGTAGAAGCAGGGTCAGCGGAAGCCGCGAGTTTTGCAATGAGCACAGGCTTTATCCACTGGAGCTTCAACCAGTATGCATTGTATACACTGGCGGGCGTCGCGATTGCTATTTTCCACTACAACTATAACCGTCCGCTGAGCGTTGCGGCTGGCATGTACGGCGCAATCGGCAACAACAGGCTGGCAGCCAAGCTGGCAGACGCGCTGTGCCTTATCGTAATTGTAGGCGGTATTGCTTCCTCGCTGGGCATCGGCATCACCCAGATGACCACCGGTCTCAAGTATGCGTTTGGAATTGAACCGTCCTCGCTGATTAATCTGATTGTTGCCGTTGTCGTTGTTGTCACCTATTGCTGCGCAAGCTACTCCGGCATTCAGAAGGGCATTGCCTTTATCAGCCGTGCAAACGTCTGGATTTTCTTTGGTTTGCTGGCGTTTGTCTTTATTGCCGGTCCGACTCTGTTTGAAATCAACCTTGGCACGGAGTCCATCGGTTACTGGCTGGAGCACGGTATTCATAATTCGTTCCGCACCGGCTCGGTTACAGGCGACACTTGGCACACAGACTGGACAATCAACTTTTTCGCACTGAATGCAGCGTTTGCTCCGCTGGAGGGTCTGTTCTTGGCAAAGCTGGCAAAGGGACGTTCCATCCGAGCCTTTGTCTGCATGGATCTTGGTGTTTGCTCGCTGTTTAACATCATCTGGTTCGTCATCATGGGCGGCGCATCCATTCATATGCAGCTGTTTGACGTTGATCTGAATGCCATCATGAATGCAGAGGGATTGCAGGCATGCGCATTCGCGCTGTTCCAGAATATGCCGCTCGGCGTGATTACCGTTCCGCTGTTTACGCTTGCCATCTTCATCTCGTTTGTCACCATGGGTCAGTCCATGTGTACCTCTATGGCTGCGATGAGTATGCGCGGCGGCATGTCGGCAAATGAAGCTGAGCCGAACAACACCCTGAAGCTGGTTTGGGGCGTATTCATTGGTTTGCTGGCATACTTCCTGCTTGGTCTGGGCAAGGTCGAGACCATCAAGTACATTTACATGGTATTTGGTTTCCCGATCTTCATCATCTGCTTTGCCATGATTTATACGGTTGCGAAGTGGCTGTTCTTCCCAAATGTCAGTGTATTGGCTCTTCTGAAGGACTTCTTTACGAAGAAAGAGCAGGTATAAATAAAACGCACGTATCATCCTTTGTGAAGTATTCTTTCACCCAAACGCTTTCGTGAATCTGCCCTGCGTGGGTTCACGAAAGCACAATGTAACCCATCTCGTCTTTTTTTAGAAGAATAAACGGGAGATATGACAAGGAGGTTATAGCATGAGTTATATGGATCGAATTAATCGACTGAAGCAGCGCGTTCTGGATACCCGTCCGGAGATGGATCTGGAAAACGCTGTAATTTTGACCAAGGGCTATCAGGAGTCTGAGGGCGAACCGGCAGCCGTACAGAAGGCATATGCATTCCGCAAGCAGTGCGAAGAAAAGACCATTAAGATTTGGGATGACGAGCTGATTGTCGGAAACTCCGGCAGCAAGCAGCGCGGTGGTCTGCTCAATCCGGACACCTGCTGGTCGGTGCTGGACGAAGAGCTGGATACCATCAACGAGCGTGAGTACGATCCGTTCTATCTGACGCCGGAGGACAGAAAGGCGTTTGAAGAAATTATTCGTCCGTACTGGAAGGGAAAGTCCACCTTTGAAAAGTGGATGGTTCAGATTCCGGAAGAAACCAGAATTCTCCGCGACTGCGGCGCCCTGTATGTCAATCGCAAGGCGGTTCGCGGCTGGGGCGAGACGACAGCGGGCTACGCAATGATTATCGACGAGGGCATTGAGGGTGTACGTAAGCGCATTGCGGAGACGCGCGCGATGCTGGACATCACCAAGCCGGGGCACTATGAGAAGCTGACCTATCTGCGCGCGTTGACCATCACGGCAGAGGGTATCGTGACGATGTCCAAGCGCTATGTTGCCGAGG
>CAVBHI010000318.1:0-3848 GCA_963595115.1 bacterium | reverse complement strand
TTCAGGTGCTAGTCTTCGCAAGGAGGTGGGGGTTCAAGTCCCCCCATCTGCACCACATATAAACCATTTAGTTTATATGAAACATTAATTTCATATGGTGATCTCACCAACATGCAGATGTGGCGGAATAGGCAGACGCGCTAGCTTCAGGTGCTAGTCTTCGCAAGGAGGTGGGGGTTCAAGTCCCCCCATCTGCACCAAAAAACACGCAATCGTAAGATTGGGTGTTTTTTTAGTGTTATTTCAAATTCCAAACCAGCGAAGCGTTTGGGATTTTAGGAGCGAGGCAACGGAACGGTTGAGCCGTGTTGACACCTCAACGCGGCGCAGTCCCCCCATCTGCACCAATCTGCACCAAAAAGTTCGATCTTGGATCGGGCTTTTTTCTTTTTCAAAGCCGCAAGCTCCCGCACCGTACATACGTGCAATCCGAAAGCGACAAAGGTTGGGTGGGCATCCGGAGACGCACGCACCCAACCTTTCGAACAAATCGTATCAAGTCAAGCCATTATTGTTCAAATACTGACTTTTCACAAATCATTTCTGTTTTAAGAAATTTTTCGCATTCCCGCTGCGGAAGAATCTTGCAGAAATAAAATCCCTGCATCATATCACAGTTCATTTCATCAAGAAATTCCATCTGACTCTGGTTTTCCACTCCCTCACACAGAACCTTTGCGCCGGAATTATGCACCAGAGATATGACATCCGAAAGCATCCCTTTGCGCCGCGCTGTGTTGCAGGAAACAATAAATCTTCGATCAATTTTCACCAGATCGATTTCATTATCGTATAGATCCGAAAAGGTAGAAAATCCGGTTATCATATCATCAAATGCAATTTTGAAGCCCATTTTGCGGCATTTCGATATATTATCCGAAATAATTTCCGAGTCCTCCGCAATGGAATCCTCTGTTATTTCAATCACAAGTCGGCTTCGGTCAAAGCGGAATGCAGAAGCAAGGTCGGATATGGTATCGAAAAAGTCGCTCTGGCTGAGAGAAATTCTCGTAAAATTACAGGTCAAAAACAACGTATGATACGGCTTCTCCTCCCACATCTCCAGCTGTCGGCAGGCAGCGGAAAACATGTTGTAATCATGGGCAAGTATTTGCCCCGTTTCTTTCAATATCCGTATATATTCATACGGTCGCAGGACACCGTATTCCGAGTTTTGCCAACGCGACAGAAGCTCTGCGCCACAAACCTTTCCTGTTTTATTTTCGTTGATCAATTGCAGATACACACGAAATTCACCGCTTGTGACTGCTTCCGATATGGAGCTTCGCAGTTTTTCCTGCTTTCGGCTCTGTACCAAATGATCGTTGCTGGTTATTTCCGCAGGCGTTTCGCCGCGCAGCGCCGCAAAATAACCCTGCTTTGCATTATAAAACGCAGCTTCGGAATTGCAGTCGGGATGCTCACAAAGCCGCAGCACACCGGCGCGGAAAACATCCGCCATATCCGGATAGAATTTCTGTATATACCGATTCAAGCCGATGACAACCGCCGTTGCTTTGTCGATACACTCCTGTTCGGTCGGCACTTGCGCCAACAGAACAAAAACGCCATCGCCGATCCTTGCCAAATATTCTGCCGAAGCAGTTGCGGCATTGAGATGTGTTGCGGCATAGCGATCAATATCCTCAATCGCCTTATCCCCACATTCCAAGCTGATTTTTGTCGTATCCGCTCCAATGTATAGGACGGCATATAAATTTCTTGATTGACGGGACAGCAGCTGGTCAAACGCATAGGCATAGTACATCTCGTTGCCAATGCCGGTTCGCTCGTCAATCATCACGTCACTGTTGTTGGCTCTCCGCTTGTGCAGCCAGTAAAGAGCAGCCATTCCCATCAGCACAAAGATCGAAAGGAACACAATCAGAATTATTTTGATTGTATGGTCTTTGCGCTGCACCTCGGGATTGACCTGTGCATTGGCAAACAAAAGCCCCATTTTCTCCTGCTCGGATATTTCCGAAAACGCCTCTTTCAATTGCTGTTTCAGCGCAGACGGAGCAATCTCGGTAAAGCCAATGCAATAGGTTGTGCTCTCTCCGTTGATGGCAGTCTCCAAAATCGGCAGCAATTCCTCTACGTCGCATTCATCCTGATCCTCTGGAAGCGCTGTCACCAATTCGACCTGATTATTTCGAGAAAGCTCCTTTTGTCGATTTTTTGATGAGGCGGCAATATAGGTGAACGAAAGACCGGTTTTTTCCGAAACCAATTCCAACATATCCGGAATCACGCCGCAAAAGCTTTTGGTCTGTTCGCTGTAATATTCCAGCGGAAAGCAATCCGGATCGCCCGCAACATAGATTGCATTGGAATCGTCCGACGTCTCCGATGTCGTAGAGGAATCCGCATACGCCGGTACGCAAATCGTCATCATTGCGACAAGCAGGCAAAGGCATCTGCCAAACCGCCGCAGAGCCAGTAAATCCCTAAGCTTCATAAAAACGCTCCTCTCATTTGAAATTGATTTTCTTGCGCTCAATACGCCCCCATTGCAGCTTCTTCTTGTGATAACCGAAGAATGCCGTTGCGCGAATCCATGCCAAGACAAATCGCAGGCAGGTAATCTCAAACAAACACAGCAGGCACGCCCTCACGCCATCGGAAGGCGTTACCTTTAGATCCGAGCTGTAAATTCTGGAGAAGAATGCCGTTAAGGACAGCACGGCTCCGAACACCGCATAAATCAAAAAGAACAGAATCATAAACGGAACATTAATCAAGTCCACCGCATACGCCAACAGCATCGTAAAAACGCCAAAAATTTCAATAAACGGTGAAAGCAATTCATAAATCAGAAAATACAGATAGGAAATAAATCCCACCGCGCCAAACTTGGGATTCAGCAGCATTTTCCGATGATGAATCAGGCTTTGAAACAAGCCGATATGCCAGCGTTTGCGCTGCTTCATCAAGTCGCCGATGGTTTCCGGCGCTTGTGTCCAGCAAATGGCATTGGTCGCGTAGCAAATGCTGTACTTCATATTGTTGACGATACAATATTCATGCAGTCTTACCACAAGCTCCATGTCCTCGCCCATTGTCTTATTGTTGTATCCGCCTGCGGCAATGACGACATCCTTTTTGAACAGGCCGAATGCACCCGATATGATAAGCGAGCCGTTAAATTTGTCAAACATAATGCGTGACGCCAAAAACGATCGATCGTATTCCAGCACCTGCATACACGCAATGGTGCTTTTCGGAAGCCGATATTTTTTCACGCGGCTGTTTTCCAGTTCGACGTCATTCGACAGACGTATCAGTCCGCCTACCGCAACGACATTCGGTCGCTCCAGTACCGCTTGGGAGATATTTTTCAGCGAGTCATACTGCAAAACCGAGTCGGCATCCATGCAAATATAATAGGGATAGTTGGACGCATTGATGCCCATATTCAGCGCATCCGCTTTGCCGCCGTTCTTCTTACGGATAACGGTGAGCGGAACGCGAGTCTCCCTTGTTTCAAATACAAATTCCTCCGGCTGGCACGGAACCTGTCGGCGAATCGGACGCGAAACACGGTGCATGGAAAAGGCGTCAATGACCTTCTGCGCGGTGTCATCCGCAGAACCGTCGTCCACCACAATAATTTCATAGGAGCGGTAATCCAAATCCAATAATGATTTTACCGTTTCCACCACCGTGATTTCTTCGTTATACGCCGGCACGACAATGGTGATTGGGATGAAATAATCGTTCGGGAAATAATTTTTCAGCCGCTTTTGTCGGTGTATCCGGTAAAGCTCCGACGAACCGACCAACACCGACAGAAACAAAAACGTCGAATAGCCTATCATATAAATGAGAAAGAACACACCGACAAC
>CAVBHI010000317.1:0-8169 GCA_963595115.1 bacterium | reverse complement strand
CGCGTCACGACCGGTGTAGCCACCCAGCTCAGCGCGAACCTCATCCGGCGTCTTGGGGGTGTTGATGATGATAGCACCGTCCGGATTCAAACCGTGGGTGACATCAACCGATTCCAGCAGGGTTTCGTCCACAACAACGACAAAGTCCGGGTCGTAGATGTTGGAATGTACAGTACAGCGCTCGTCGCTGATGCGGTTATAGGCGGTGATCGGTGCGCCCATGCGCTCCGGTCCATATTCCGGAAAGCCCTGGACGTATTTGCCGGAGCTGAATGCGGCGTCTGCCAGCAGCAGGCAGGCGGTCTTTGCGCCTTGACCGCCGCGACCGTGCCAGCGGATTTCAACAGTGTTGTTCATCAGGAATGTCCTCCTCTTATCGATGGATACTTGCAGAATGTCATGAAGGAATTTGCAGAGAATTTGGGAAACAAAAAAGCCTCCGCCCCGTAAAAGGACGAAAGCAACGCTATCGTTATACCACCTGTTACTGCATACCATCATACGCGTTCCCTATAACGGGGGAAAACCGGCATCACCTACTGAAATTTCGGTTAGCGACTCCGGAGTGATTTTCCGCACAGGCTACTGGTATCGGGCTTACACTGCTTCCCGACTCGCTGAAACGTTCGCGGAGTGCGTACTGTCTCCATCGCAGTCTTTTTCTGAATTTGACTGTACTCAGTATAAAGTAGAAGAACGACAGATGCAACTGTCAATTTTGACAAAAAAACGACAGAACCATCTCGGAGTATTGATATTAGGAGGAACAATGTCAGCAATTCGCAACAAAATTGTTAAAAAACTTTAATTACGGTGTTTTTTTCATAAATGGTCTGCTACAATGGAACTGCACAAAATGACACCGGTGAGAAATAATGGAGGACGTTCAAACGTGAGGGAAACTCGGTGGGATATTCGGCAGTACGTCGGCTGGGGCGTGACGATTATCGCGGTCGGCGCAGTTGTCTTATGCGTATTTTTCTGTATGTATCAATTTGCCGCTATTCGGGCAGGAATCGGACGGTTAATCGAGATCTTAATGCCGGTTATTTACGGTATTGTCATCGCGTATTTGCTCTACCCGATCTATCGGCGGCTGCTGTACGGGCTGAAGAGTCTGCTGGAATGCCGGCTGAAATGGACGGGAGGCAGGGCGCAGCTGACGGCGGAAATCGCGGCAATGGTGCTCACGTTTGCGCTCTTATTCTGCATCGTGGCGGGTCTGCTGGCGCTGGTGCTGCCGCGTCTGGCGGCAAGCATTTTGACCATTGTCACCACCTTTCCGGCGACCATGAACACCATGTCGCAGTCCATGCAGGGACTGGTGCACACGCTGTTTCGCAGCAATCCGGAGATGGAGGAAAACGCGATGCGGCTGTATGTACAGGCAATGCTGTATGCGGAAAACTGGATTCAAACCGATCTGCTGACGCAGATACAGGGGATGCTGTCTTATTTTACCGACATTGTGCTGAATACAGTGCTGTTTGTGAAAAACATACTGATCGGCATAGTGGTTGCTGTCTATCTGATCGCCAACAAGCAAAAGTTTATCAGTCAGGGCAAAAAGCTGCTGTATTCGGTTGTCGGTCTGCGTGTCGGCAACGTCATTGTAGAAAACGCCCACTTTGCTAATCGGGCGTTTGGCGGCTATCTCGGCGGTCAGATTGTGGATTCGTCGATGGTTGGACTGATTACCGGTATTGTGATGTCGATTATGGGAATGCCGTATCCGCTGCTGCTGGCGGTTATTATCGGTACGACCAATATCATTCCGTTTTTCGGACCGTTTATCGGCGCTGTGCCGTGTGCGATCCTTGTGTTTATGGTCAACCCGATGCAGGCGCTGTACTTTTTGATTTTTATTCTGATTATGCAGCAGGTTGATGGCAATATTATTTGTCCGCGCATTGTCGGACAGACAACGGGTGTGTCGAGCTTTTGGGTTTTGTTTTCGATTTTGCTGTTCAGCGGATTGTTTGGCTTTGTCGGCATGGTGATCGGCGTGCCGCTGTTTGCGGTGACAGAGCATATTGTCAGTGAGTTGGTCAACCGTTCGCTCTGCCGAAAAAATCTGCCGCGCAATGCGGCGGATTATATTGCGCTGGCGCGCATCGACGAGGAGACGCGGAGACCGGTGCGGCAGACCGAGCCGGAGGGGACGGCGCGGCGGCGTACTGAAAAGCCAAATCGACACCGGAGGAGCAGGCAAAATCGCAAGCGCCGATAGACCGGCGACAGAGGACGTGCAATCCTGTAAATGGTATGCGGTAAAGGGCAGAGGGGATACTATTTTCCGGTAAAGTCTGGTATACTTAGTGCGATAGGCAGATGCCAATCGACCGATGCGGCTGGATGGAAAGCAAGAAGTGGAGGCATTCCGAACGTGAGAAAAGAACGATGGGATTATTTGAAACAATATATTGGCTGGGGCGCAACGATTGTGGCGGTCGGAGCGATTGTGCTGATTGTGTTTTTCTGCATGTATAAATTCGCCGCGCTCAAGGCGGGAATCGGACAGATTGTTCAAATTTTGATGCCGGTCATCTACGGTCTGGTTATCGCGTACCTGCTGTCGCCGATTTATGGATGGCTGACACGTCGGCTGATTCGTCTATGTGAAAGTAAGCTCAAGTGGACGGGCGGACGCATGCTGGTGACGGCAAAGGCGGTCGGCATGACGCTGACGTTTGCTTTTATGTTTGCCATTGTGGCAGGACTGCTGGCGTTGGTGATTCCGCGCCTGTTGACCAGCATTATGAGCATCGTCACGACATTCCCCACGACGATGAATACCATGTCGCAGTCGATGCAGGTGTTGTTCAGTTCACTGTTCGGCAACAATCCGCAGATGGAAGAAAACGCGATGCGTTTGTATGTTGAGGCGATCACCTATGTGGAGAACTGGGTACAAAGCTCTCTGCTGCCGCAGATGGAGGGAATGCTGAGCTATTTTACGGACATTGTGCTGAATACGGTACGCTTCCTGAAAAATGTGCTGATTGGCATTGTTGTCGCGGTGTATCTGCTGGCGAACAAGCGGAAGTTTATCAGTCAGGGCAAAAAGCTGCTGTATTCGGTATTCGGTGTACGCATCGGCAACTTCCTTATGGATAACGCGCGGTTTGCCAACAATGCATTTGGTGGATTTCTGGGCGGAAAAATTGTAGACTCGGCGATTATCGGTTTGATTAGCGGCATTATTCTTCCGATCATGAACATGCCGTATTCGCTGCTTCTGGCAGTTATCATTGGCGTGACCAATGTCATTCCGTTCTTTGGTCCATTTATCGGTGCCATTCCGTGTGCGATCCTGGTCTTTATCGTCAATCCGATTCAGGCGTTGTATTTCATTATTTTTATCGTTATTTTGCAGCAGTTTGACGGCAATATCCTCGGTCCGAAGATTTTGGGTGAGACAACGGGCGTATCCAGCTTCTGGGTGCTGTTCTCCATTATCTTTTTCGGCGGACTGTTCGGCTTTGTCGGTATGGTCATCGGCGTTCCGTTGTTTGCAGTGCTGGAGCATCTTCTGACCGAGCTGGTCAATTTTTCGCTGGAGCGCAAGAATCTGCCGCGTCAGTCGGTGGACTACATTGCGCTGGATCACATTGATGAGGAGACCGGACAGCCGGTGCGCGAAACCGAACGCGTTCGCATCCGCCGGAGAGACCGCAGAGCGGCGGTCAAGGCAGAACGCGATGCGTCCGATGACACGACAGAGCCGCCGTCTGACACATAAACTCTGCGTATAGCTGGAAAGGAGACGGAACATGCAGTCATCGGAGATCGCTGTGACAAGCGGACGAGACGATTATCTGGATAATGTCAAGGGCATTCTAATGGTCAGTGTCGTCTATGTCCACCTGTATGACATGGTCTGTCTCAAGACCGGCTGGATGTACGGCTTGCGTCTGGGCATTCTTGCCGTGCAGATGCCATTGTTCATGTTCCTGTCCGGTTATTTTGGAAAAAAAGACGAAAAACGGCGTGAGGAAGCGATGCGCGAGTTCCTGCTGCCGTTTCTCGCGTTTAATACCCTGTATTATTTCGTCCGGCAGTGGCAGGGAGAGGACTTTGAGTATGGTCTGCTGCGTCCGTTTAATATGTACTGGTATCTGATGGCGCTGCTGCTGTTTCGGCTGCTGATGCCGAGTCTCAAGCGGGTGAGAAAGGTGCTGCCGCTGTCGTTTTTGCTGTCGTTGTATGCCGGAATGGATCAGCATTTGGGACGAACGCTGTCGCTGTCACGCGCTCTCGGCTTTTTGCCGTTTTATCTGATGGGTTACTATTGCCCGCAGGCGTGGCTGCACCGCGCAAAACGCATTCCCAAACCGGTGGCGGCACTGCTGCTGGTGCTGTGTACGCTGGCGGCGTGGAAGCTGACGGTATATTTTGCGCCGTATGTCAAGGCGAGTCATCCGTATCAGCTGGTCGGCGGTTATAAGGTGCAGCATCTGACGTGGAAAGAGGGCATGATTATGCGCGGTAGTCTATACGTGCTGGCGCCAATTATGGGAGCGTGTGTGCTGTCGCTGTGTATGCGCTGTCGCTGTATCTTTACGACGATTGGACGGCACAGCCTGACAGTCTATCTGCTGCACGCGTTTCCGATGCTGTACATGCTGGAGCTGTTTCCGAAGAAGTTTCACGCCACACCGACGGTGTTCGGTATGCTGGTTGTGTACGCGGTTGTGGTTTCACGCCTGTTGGCAAGCCGTCCGGTGACGGCGGCGTATGATGCGGCGTTTGGCGCACTCAAACGGGGGCTGTTTGTGACGGAGAAGAGCGAGAAAACGGAAGAATAAACAAATGCGCTGTGGAAACACGGTGCATTTTTTCACCATTGTCCGGTTTGCTGTCGATTCGCAGAATAATTGCGGCGCAACCCCGCGCCGAGATGAGGAAATTTGATAAGTTGGCTGTCAAATTGTTGCGTTTGAGAGGTTCGTTTGCTATAATGCAATGTGTATTACTATCTGCAAGAGGAGGGGATTGCAGCATGGATAAAAAGCTGGTTGCGTTATTGGAGCCAGGCTTCGGACTGTACTTTCTGGTATTCCTGCTTTTCGCCTGTGTCAGTGCATTTTTCTCTATCTATGAAGCGGTCATAGAGCTGGTAATCTGCGGTGTGGTATATCTGAGCTACAATTACTCGCAGCAGAAGCGGAAGAGAGAAATAAGACAATATCTGGAGAGCCTTTCCAATATGAATGCGGATTTCGCCGCTTCCAACTCCATCACAAACATCCCGATGCCGATCATTGTCGCAATGGCGAGCACAGGACAGATTGTGTGGTGCAACGATGCGTTTGACAGTGTTTGCGGCCTGTCGGACGGTCTGTTTGAGCAGTCGCTGGGCGATTTGATTCCGGGCTTTGACACGGCGTGGCTGCTGGAGGGACGGACGGAATATCCGTCCGAGGTATGCGTTGAGGGACGGTATTACCGCGTGTTCGGCAATCTGTTTCGCGCTAAGGAGTTCCAGAGCACGGGCAGTGCGCTGATGACACTGTACTGGCTGGACTGCACAAGCGAGGTGAAGACCCGACTGGAGTACGATGCAAGCCGTCTGGTCGTTGCACTGATTTCGATCGACAACTACGAGGAGCTGGTCAAAAACACCAGCGACTCGGAGAAGGCAAATCTGCTGGCGTTGATTGATGAACGCATCGGCAAGTGGACGAGCGACATTTCGGGTATTCTCCGCAAGTTCGACCGCGATCGCTACATCTACATCATGGAAGTGCGTGATTTGGAAAAGCTGATCGAGGGCAAGTTTACCGTGCTGGACAACGTGCGGACGATTGTCTCGCGGGTGGGCATTAACGCCACGCTGTCCATTGGCATCGGACGCGATGCGCAGACGCTCAAGGAAAAGTACGATTTTGCCGGTCTTGCACTGGAAATGGCGCTGTCGCGCGGCGGCGATCAGGTGGTTATCAAGAACCGCTATGCGTTTGAATACTTCGGCGGTGTTGCCAAGGAAGTGGAGAAGCGCAGCAAGGTCAAGTCCCGCGTCATGGCAAACGCGCTGGGTCAGATGATGCGCGACTCGTCTTCGGTGTTCGTTATGGGACATGGCAACTCGGATATGGACTCGGTCGGCGCTGCCGTTGGCATTGTGTGCGCCGCAAAGAATCGCGGCAAGAACGTGTATATTGTCTTGCGGCGTGCGCGCACCCTAGCGCAGCCGCTGCTTGATCGGCTGTATGAGGACGCGGAGTTTAATTCGCTGATCATTGAACCGGATGCGGCATCCGCTTTGATTGACAGCAACAGCCTGATGGTGGTTGTGGATACGAACCGTCCGGATTTTGTGGAGGAGCCAAGCCTGCTTCCGCGCTTTCGCCGCGTTGCGGTCGTGGATCATCATCGACGGGCATCGTCGTATATTGAAAACTGTTCGGTCAACATGCATGAGCCGTCGGCATCGTCTGCCAGTGAGCTGGTGTGTGAGCTGCTGCAATACATGGTGCCGAACCATACCATCAGTCGTCTGGAGGCGGAAAGCCTGCTGGCGGGTATTTATCTGGACACCAAGGGATTTTCCATCAAGGCGGGCGTGCGCACCTTTGAAGCGGCGGCGTACCTCAAGCGTGCCGGTGCGGATATGACGGCGGTGAAACGCCTGTTCCAGAATTCCTTTGATGAATATATGCAGAGAGAACGGGTCATTGCCTGTGCGCAGTCGTACCCCGGCGGTATTGTTGTGGCGCTGGCGGAATTTACGACAACGCGTCCGGTGGCGGCACAGGCGGCGGACGAACTGCTGAATATCATCGGCGTTCGCGGCAGCATTGTTGCCTTTCAAAATGGGAATGACGTTACGGTTTCCGCCCGCTCTATGGGTGAAGTCAACGTACAGGTGATTACAGAAATGCTCGGCGGCGGGGGAAGCCTGACCGCGGCGGGCGCCCAAATCGAGAATACCACGGTTGAGCGGGTGCGCCCGCGCATTCAGGAGGTTATCGACAAGTATTTGGAACAAAACTCGCAGGAGGAGAATGAATTATGAAGGTAATTTTACAGCAGGATGTCAAGGGTCAGGGCAAGAAGGGTGAGATGGTCGAGGTGTCTGAGGGCTACGGACGCAACTATCTTCTGCCGCGCAAGCTGGCGATTGCCGCCAATGCGGACAACATCAATCAGATGAAGCAGGCAGAGGCTTCCCGCGCGCACCATGCCGCCGTAGAAAAGGCAGCGGCACAGGAGGCTGCCAAGAAGATGGAGGAGATTACGGTGCATCTGACCGCGAAGGGCGGCACGAGCGGACGAATCTTCGGCTCGGTCACGAGCAAGGAAATCTGTACCCAGCTCAAGAAGGAGCATGGTATTGACATTCCGAAGCAGAAGCTTGTGCTCAAGGAGAGCATCAAGAACTTCGGCAGCTATCAGATCAAGGTCAAGCTGTATCCGGAGGTCGTCGGTACACTCAAGGTACAGGTGACAGAGGCAGAGTAAGCTCATAAAAAGCAAAGTGAGATGCGCAGTTTGCCGGTGTTGTCGGCAGACTGCGCATAAACCCCATGGGGGAGAATGGGTCAGGAAGGAGAAAGTCTATGCCACTGGATGAACTGCTGGCGCGGCAGATGCCGCAGGCGACCGAAGCGGAGCAGGCGGTTATCGGTTCGATGCTGATTGACCCCTCCTGCATAGCGTCGATGGTCGAGATGCTCCGCCCGGAGGATTTTTACGCCGAGGAAAACCGGAAGATTTTTGAGACAATTTTCTCGATGTTCACCAACGGACGGCGCATTGACGCGGTCACGGTGCTCAATGAGCTGAAGCTGGCGGGTCTGTATGACGAGGCCGGCGGACGGGCGTATCTGGCGCAGCTGATGGAGGTCACGCCGACAGCGGCGGGCGTTCGGGAGTATGCCCAGATTATCCGCGACAAGAGTATGCTGCGCGCGATTGCGGCGGCGGCATCGGATATCGAGACCATGGCGTATGAGGGCGCCGGTGCGGCGGGCGACATCGCCGAGATGGCGGAGCAGAAAATCTACGCCGTGCGGCACGGACGCGAGATCCGCGGCCTGAGCCATATCAAGAGCGTCATCATGGACGTCTATGCCCGATTGGATGAGCTGTCGCGCAGTGACAGCAACCTGCCGGGTCTGCCGACGGGCTTTCCGGAGCTGGATCGTCAGCTGACCGGACTGAATA
>CAVBHI010000316.1:0-5890 GCA_963595115.1 bacterium | reverse complement strand
GCGAATGCGCTCAAAGCCTACGCCTTCTCCTACCATTTCCGGTTCTTGAACCGAATTCATCTTCTTGTTTTCCATACTGGCAACTCCTCTCCCAAACAGAACTTCAATTTCTGTTATCAATCACGTATCATTTGTGCTGCAGCACAGCGAGTTTGGCTGACGATCCCGCTCCTCTGCTGGATCTCCATGATAACCAATGGTCATGCTGTTGTAATTTTTATAGACACCCAGCTGGCGCAGCTTTTCCACGCTGACCCCCTCGCCCTCACGGCGTCCGCAGCGCGGGCAGACATCACCGATAATGCCCGTGTATCCACAGACCGGATCACGGTCAACCGGGTGGTTAATGGAACCATAGCCGATGCCGCATTCCTTCATGTAACGCACAACCGTCTCAAAGGCTTCCAGATTCTGTGACGGATCACCATCCAACTCGACATAGCTGATATGTCCGCCGTTGGTCAGATTGTGATACGGTGCCTCCAGCTGAATCTTGCGGAATGCCGAAATCGGATAATATACCGGAACGTGGAATGAGTTGGTATAGTAGTCGCGATCCGTTACGCCCTCAATCACGCCATAGCGCTCCCGATCCAGCCGAACAAATCGTCCGGACAGACCTTCTGCCGGTGTCGCAATGACGGTAAAGTTCATCCCCGTCTCTTCGCTCTCTCGATCCATGCGTTCCCGCATACGTCCGACAATTGTCAGACCCAGATTCTGCGCCGCCTCCGACTCCCCGTGATGCTCTCCTGTCAATGCCTTCAGACACTCTGCCAGACCGATAAAGCCAACGGTCAGACTGCCGTGCTTGAGCACTTCGCCAACCTTGTCATCCGGTCCAAGCTTATCGGAATCCATCCAGATTCCCTGTCCCATCAGAAATGGATAGTTGCGAACCTTTTTGTTCGCCTGAATCTTAAAGCGGGCATTCAGCTGTTCAATGACCAGCTCCAGCTTTTCATCCAGATCCTTGAAGAACACACCAATGTCGTGGTTTGCCTTGATGGCAAGGCGCGGCAGATTAATGGAAGTGAAGCTCAAATTTCCGCGACCATTGACGATCTCACGCGTCTTATCATAGTTATTGGCAACAACACGAGTACGGCATCCCATATATGCCACCTCGGTCTCCGGATGACCCGCCTTATAATAAGGGAAGTTAAACGGAGCGTCCAAAAACGAGAAGTTCGGGAACAGGCGCTTGGCAGAAACACGAATCGCCAGCTTAAACAGGTCATAATTCGGATCTTCTGGATTGTAGTTGACGCCCTCCTTCACCTTAAAAATGTGAATTGGGAAAATAGATGTCTCGCCATTACCCAGACCCGCTTCGGTTGCCAGCAGCAGACTCTTGCTGACCAGTCGTCCTTCCATCGAGGTATCCGTGCCATAGTTCAGCGAAGAGAACGGAATCTGTGCACCGGCGCGGGAGTGCATGGTGTTCAGATTGTGCACCAGTGCCTCCATCGCCTGATAGGTCGCGCGTTCCGTCTCGCGGTATGCAAACTTTCGAGTAAAGTCCATCACATGCTTTGCGGTATCCTCATCTGTGCGCTCCAGCAGTCGCGCATAGATCTGTTCGCTAACACCGTTATCATCTGCCAACACCGGCAGTACATCACACGATGCAATCAGCGTCTTGGCTGGCTCCAAGCCTTCTTTTTCCAGTCCAAACGCCTCCAACGCCTTGGCGAGGTTGTCACGGTAGCGATGCCAGTAGGTCTTGCAAACGCCCGGTGCCATGCTGTAGTCAAAGTTCGGCACGCTCTGCCCACCGTGCTGGTCATTCTGGTTAGACTGAATCGCAATGCACGCCAGTGCAGAATAGCTTGCAATTTCGTTCGGCTCGCGCAGGAAGCCGTGTCCCGTCGAGAAGCCGCCGCGGAACAGCTGCATCAGGTCAATCTGCGTACACGTTGTCGTCAGCGTATAAAAGTCGAAGTCATGGATATGTATGTCGCCTTCGCGGTGTGCCTTCGCAATATGCGGCTCCAGCAGGAACATCTCGTTAAACTGCTTGGCACCCTCCGAACCATACTTCAACATCGTGCCCATCGCGGTATCACCATCAATATTGGCGTTTTCGCGCTTGACGTCGTTTTCGATCGCAGACTGAAATGTCAGATCTTCATAGATGCGCATCAGCTGCGTGTTCATCTCACGCTGGCGGGAGCGTTCGTTGCGGTACAGGATATACGCCTTTGCTGTCTTAGCGTGACCGCTTTCGACCAGAATCTTTTCAACGGCATCCTGCACATACTCGACGTTCGGCGTCGCTGCCGTGCAGTTTTTCTCGACGTAATCTGCAACCTCCAGCGCCAAGCGCATGGACATCTGATAATCGTGGCCGCCAGATGCTTCTGCAGCCCGATAGATAGCATTTGCGATTTTCGTTAGGTCAAAAAAGACACATCTGCCGTCTCTCTTCTCAATCTGCTGAATCATCTAATCGGTCCTCCTATTTTCTCTCACACCAGATATATAGTATCCCATCACAATCCCGGCACAAGATATTGTGTTTCCGTATTGTTTTGGTAGCAGTTTTTATTTTAGTACGCTGCTCTTCTCTTGTCAAGCCCACATATGACCATGGTCATATGTGAAATTAGCGTACAGACTGGTAAAAAGTCCTGACTTTTCTCCTATCGCTCTGACATGCCGCACGTTTCTGCCGCAGTCTTTCCGCTCTCAACGAAAACTATTCTAACAGTGCAGCCCTTCTTTTTCTCTGTCATCTCAGAAATCACGCAACAATTTTCTCACGGATGCTTCCGCTCCACCCCGCCCGTCTTTATGAAAGCAAATCGTCAAAAAAATTTCAGAAAATTTTTTCGTCACGCTATACCCTGTAGTATAACTTCACGCAAAGCACTATATCTTGTGCCGCTATATCTTGCTTTTTCGACAAAATCAGAATTCATCCCAACCGAACAGAAATCGCTCACACAGCAGCTGAATCTCCGCAAGCTCCTTGCGCGACGAACGATCATACACGCCGATGACGCGATAGCCTGCCTTTGCCGCCGTCTGAATGGAGTGCAATGCATCTTCAAACACAATCGTGTCCTGCTTGGCTACGCCCAATCGTTCCACCGCATCGTCAAAAATCAGTGTCTCATACTTCGAAGTATTCAACTGCTGGCAGGTACTGATAAACGAAAAGCACGAACGCACGCCGAGCCGCTCCAATGCTGCCTCTGCCAGCGGGGCATCCGTTGCTGTCGCCACACACATCGCCACTCCTTCCTGTTGCAGTCGGTGCAGAACGCCTGCAACATGCGGCTTCAGCGGTGCGCATTCGCGATAATCCCGCCCGATCATTCCGACAATGTCCTGACAGATACCGTCCACACTTTTATCAATACCAAACTCCGTCTGATATAATTCCGCTGCCTGCGGCAGCGTTGTCGTCTTGAGCCGCCGTGCCAGATCCTCTTGATCCGGAATGGCAATTCCCTGATCCAGCAGATAGCGGATTCCCACAGTCTCCCAACACGGCATCGAGTCCAATATCGTACCATCCAAATCAAAAATTGCGCCGCGGAGCTTGGTTTTCTCCGCGGCTGACCTATCCTGTTGTTTCACATAATCTCCTCTTATCGTATCCGTTGCGTTACATAGCGAATGAGTCCCAGAAGCAGAAGCAGCGGCACGGTATATCCTGTCACAATGTCCGTGCTCATCAGCAGACGATACAGTACAAAGCCTACTGCCCACAACAGCATTGTTCCCAAATCAATGGAACGCTCTGTCTGTCGGTTTCCCAGCAGGAAATAATCCGTCACCACAATGGCAACCATCGGGGTGAACACCGACGCAATCAAATATAGAAAACGGTCAAAGCTATCCTGCGGAATCAGCAGCGACAGCACGATTGCCACAGCCAGCACCATCAGCGCCAAGGCGCGCACCGAATAGCGGCTGGAAATTGTCTGTGCGCTGATGCCGGCAGAGCAAGCGTCCAAAAAGGTTGATGTCATTGTTGCCAGCACGACAATCAGCAGTGGCAGGCGAACGATTCCGGTTTCCGTCAGCATCTTGATAATATCGCTGTGTCCGCAGTAGACCGCGGCCGCCAGACCAATGCCATACATCCAGCCGCTTCCCAGCGTATACGCAAAGGTGCTGATGACATTGTTCAAGTGTGGGTGCTCTGCGCGGCGTGTATAATCCGCTACCAACGGAATCCATGAGAGCGGCATCGCCAGAGACAGCTCAATTGCCGAACCAAATGACAATGGGACAAATTCCGATGCGGTTTCCACCATGTCGCGATATTGGATCACGTGATAACACATCGCAAATGTCAAAATTAGCAGCAGGGATGACGCAATCAGATTGATATGCCCAATTTCCGCATCCTCAGCAAACACCCATGCTATGACCGCTATGCCGATAATCACGCACCAAAGCCATGTCGGCAGCATATTTGAGGTAATGGCTGACAGCGTTCGTGCACTGACATGAAGCATCAGCGCCGTCCACACCGTCAGCTGCAACACATTCATTCCGGCGAAAATACCCGCTCCCTGCGGTCCAAACGAAAACGCCACACAGTTCATCGAACAGCGTCCGCTTTCTGCCCCCATTCGTCCGCACAAATAGAACAGCATGCCGCCAATCAGATGTCCAATGACAAGCGCCAGAAAACCCTTTTGCAGCCCAAGCGGTGCAATATATGCGCCGGACATGATTTCCGCCACCGAAATGGAAGCGCCGAGCCAAACGGCAGTGTTGCTCAGTACCGAAGTACGTTTCATCGTTTTCAATGTCTTTCCTCCTCAGAAGAAATCGCTGCTAACAGTATACGATTTCCATCTCGCTGTGTCAATCCGCACTACTGCCGAAAAGAGACGATTCTTTGTGTCAAATACAAACAATTCTTGCCGTTTTCATGATTTTTCACCAAAAAGGGGAAAGCTCCCTCTTGCCCATGCAACGCAAAAAGGAGCTTGTCCATTCGTCTGAAATTATTCCTCCGACTTTTTCCAAATCGGCTTCTGATAAAAACAGGTTCGGTTTCCGGTATGACAGGTCGGTCCCTTTGGAATACCGCGATAAATCAGCGTATCATCATCACAATCCGTCCGGATTTCGCTGACAAAAATAAAATTTCCGGATGTTTCACCCTTATTCCACAGCTTTTGCCGACTGCGTGAGAAGAACCACGCCGTTCCGGTCTCCATGGTATTGCGTAGCGCCTGCTCGTTGGCATAGCCCAGCATGAGCACCTCATTGTTTCGCTCATCCTGACAAATGACCGGGATCAGCTCACTCTTTACAAAAAACTTGTCTAGATTCATAGGGCTTCCTTTCTCAGATACGTACCGGGATGCCGCGTGAGCGGACATATTCCTTGACCTGCGGAACAGTCAGCTCACCGTAATGGAACAGGGACGCTGCCAACGCCGCATCGGCACCGGTCTCTTCAAAGACATCTGCAAAATGCGCAATCGTGCCACAGCCACCGGACGCAATAACCGGAATGCCGACAGCATCTACAACACGCTTGGTCAGGTCGTTGTCAAAGCCTGCCTTTGTACCGTCACGATCCATGGACGTCAGCAAAATCTCTCCCGCGCCCAATTCATATACTTCCTTTGCCCATGCAATTGCGTCCAGCCCTGTCGGTGTGCGTCCGCCCGCGACATAGACCTCATAGCCACTTGGGCATTTTTCCAAGTCATCGCAGTGACGCGCGTCAATCGCAACCACCACACACTGACTTCCGAACTTTTTCGCCGCCTCTGCGACAATATTCTTATTTTTTACCGCTGCAGAATTGACTGAAATTTTATCTGCACCTGCGCGCAGCAGCTCCTTAAAATCATCGCTCGTGCGAATGCCGCCGCCAACCGTCAGCGGTACAAACACCTGCTGCGCCGTG
>CAVBHI010000315.1:0-4727 GCA_963595115.1 bacterium | reverse complement strand
GCTATCTGCTGGATGTGTTCTGGAAGAAGGTCGAGTACGAAAACAACTATGCCCGCTTCCTGCTGTACGCCATCTACTTCCCGCATATTCTGCAAGGTCCGATCGAACGCTACGGTCGGCTGGGCGTGCGCCTGAAGCAGGAGCTGCTGTTTGACAGCAAGCGCTGCTCTTTCGGTCTTCAGCTGATGCTGTGGGGCTTCTTTAAGAAGCTGGTTATCGCCGACCGCGCCAATGTGTTTATTCAGTCGGTTTACGGAAACTATCTGGGCGGAGACGGCGGTCTGATCTTTGTCATCACGATTTTGCTGGATGTTGTATATATTTATGCGGACTTTTCCGGCTGCATGGACATTGCCCGCGGCGCATCCGACCTGTTCGGTGTCGAGCTGGATTTGAACTTTAACCATCCGTTCCGCTCCAAGAGCGTTGTCGAGCTGTGGAGACGCTGGCATATGTCCCTTGGCTCGTGGTTCAAGGATTATGTTTATTATCCGGTCAGCACATCGCGCTTTGTCAAGAACCTGAACAAGGCGCTGCGCGGCAAAGTTCCGAACCGCATGGCGCGCGTGATGGTCACGGCAGTTCCCGTCACCATCACCTGGGTATTGACCGGTACATGGCACGGCAACGGACTGGGCTATGTTTGCTGGGGTCTGTATTACGCCTTTATGATTTTGATGTCGGTGTCGTTTGCCGAGGACTTCACGCGTTTTGGTCAGAAGTATCTGCACATCAACGCCGAAGCAACCTCGTGGAAGGCGGTTCAGGCGATCCGCACGACGTGCATCTTTGCCGGTGGTCGCCTGCTGACGACGCCCGGTTCGCTGACGGCGACGTGGTATATCATCCGCAATATTTTGATTACCTTCAACCCGTGGGTGCTGTTTGACGGCAGCCTGCTGGATTATGGTCTGGATCGCATGAACATTATCGTGCTGATTTCCGCCATTATTGTTTTCGGCGTAGTCAGCCGCCTGCAAATTGCCGGAGAAGAGAACGGCGTGCGCGTGCGCGACCGCATCGCGCGTCAGAATCTGGTTGTCCGCTGGATGATTTATTTCGCAGCGATTTTCTCGATCATCATCCTCGGTATCTACGGTCCGGGCTATGATGCGTCGTCGTTCGTGTATATGGCGTTCTAAAAATAAGGGATTATTATGAAGAAAAATTTTGCAAAAGCGGTGCTCTTTGCTGCAATTTTCGTCGTCGCACTATATGCGGTCACGAAGATATTTACGGCGAAGTTCACGGACAATAACTGTCAGTCCTATACGGCGGCGCAGCTGTACGAGCTGGATAAAAACAGCGTAGAGGTTGTTCTCGGCGGCAGCAGTCAGGCGGTATTCTGTGTCAACGCGATGGAGCTGTACGATAAGTATGGCATCTCGGCGTATGGCACCGGTTCTCCGAACCAGCCGACGCTGGTTTCGCTGGGCTGGCTGCGTGAGATGAACAAGACGCAGAACATCAAGGTGGCAGTGCTGGACACCAGCCAGCTGTTTGAAGAGGTGGACGAGAGCTTTTACCGGCAGACGCTGGATACCATGCACTTCTCGGCAAATAAGCTGGACATCCTGCGTCAGCACATCGCGGAGAGCGATACGGCGGACGATCTGCTCAGCTATCTTTTCCCGATCATCAAGTATCATGACCGCTGGGAGTCTCTGGAGGAGCAGGACTTCACGTTCAGCACGGCGAACAGCCCGATGTACATGGGCACCCGTATGGCGGACTACGTCTACTCGTTTGACAACTATGAGGATCTCATGGACGATGAGGAGATTGCGGGCGAGTCGCTCGATATGATTGACTACCAAAAATCCGGTCTGGAAAAGTACGCGGCGTACTGCAAGGAAAACGGCATTGAGCTGCTTCTGATTAAGACGCCGAAGGAGGACTGGACGGAGACAAAGGACAAAAAGACGCAGCAGCTTGCCGATGAGCTGGGCGTGACCTACATCAACTACGCCTCGAAGGAATGGGGCGAAAAGCTGGGGCTGAATTATTACTCCGACTTTAAAGATCCGCAGCACCTGAACGTGCGCGGCGCGGATAAGGTTGCCGATGCGCTGGGTAAGTATCTCAGTGAGCACTACGATCTGACCGATTTCCGTGAGACCTCGCCGAAGAGCGAGGAATACATGGAGACCTACCATGCAAAGCGCACGGAGGCGTACTTCCTGACCAACAGCGATGTGGTCGAGTACCTCAAGGAGCTGAAGGAGAACTACATCGACCAAGGTGACTATGACGTACTGTTCGAGCTGACAGACGACAAGATTTGCAGCGTGTGGACGGAGGAGATGCAGAAGGCGTTGGAGAGCTGCGGCATCCAGACCGACATCCGTACCCTCAAGAGCACCGCGTATACGGGAAGCATTGTGGGAGGAAAGGTCAAGGAAACCACGGGCAACGAGACGGAAATGCAGGTGACCGGTAAGTTCGGCAACGGCTTCCCGTTTGTCTGCACCTCGATTCCGAGCGGAAATTCCGCGAGCCGAGCGACGTTTATTATCAATGGCGTGCGGAAGTATTCGTCCACGAAGGGACTGAATATCTTCCTGTACAATCATACGACAGGTGAGATTTTGGATACGCCAACGGTTGCGGTGTGCACCGACGGCAAGCTGCGTCTGAATCGTCCGGAAGAGGACAAGCATCAGTAAAACGAACGCTTGCCGTGGAATCCATTCGGGTTTCACGGCAAGTATTCTTTTACAGAGCTTTTTGGGGACATAATGGGGGAAGCAAACACAATGAGTATGACAAAACGAATTGCAAAATGGGACAATGCCCGCCTGCTGTTGATTTTCTGTGTCGTGCTGGGGCACGTCATCAACAATGTCCGGATGGACGGCGAGGTGATGGATCGCGTCTATCTGTTTATCTATGCCTTTCACATGCCGGCGTTCGTCTTTCTATCCGGCATGTTTTCCAAACAGGCGGTGCAGAGCTATCGCTACGATAAGGCGTTCACGTTTCTGCTGCTATACTTTGTGATTAAATTTTCTCTGTTTCTGATGCGTATGGCGGTCGGGAAAAGTCCGGATATGCGTCTGCTGTACACGGTGGGCATCGACTGGTATGCGCTGGCGATCTTCTTGTTTTATCTGGTGATGATGTTCCTGCAGCGGTTTGATAAGCGGTATGTGATTGGCGCTGCGCTGCTGCTGGGGTGTATGGCGGGCTATGATCTGACGCTGGGCGGAAAGCTGGTTTTGGCGCGGGCAACGGTATTTTTTCCGTTTTTTGCACTGGGCTTTTATTGGAACGGTGACGCGTTGCTGGCGGTTAGCCGGAGGGTTTGGAGCAAGCTGCTGGCGGCGGCTGTTTTGGCAGCGGCGGGCTGGACGGCGGCGATGTGCTACGATGACCTGAAATGGCTGCTGCCGCTGCTCAAGGGCTTTGCCTACCGTGTGCTGGATAAGGAGCTGTTTTACTTCGGCGGGCTGTACCGATTGGGTATTTATGCGGTCGCGCTGCTGCTGACGTTTGCGGTGCTGGTTCTGGTGCCGTCTGTCCGCGGCTTCTGGTCGGTGATGGGCAGCCGGACGATGAGCGTTTACGCCCTGCACTACAGCGCAATTACGTGGCTGATGAGCGGAATGCATATCAAAAAAACCATGGTAAAAACCATGACCGAGGAACAGGCGAATCTCTGGATGGTCGTGATTACGCTTGCCATTGTCGTTGTCCTGTCGCTCAAGCCGTTTGACTGGTTTGTACGGCTGCTGTCCGTGCCGCCGCTTGCCAGGACACAAGCGACCGAACCGATCGAAAAAGCCGAAGGATAAAACAGGAGACCGCCGATACACAGGAGTGCCGAATGACCGCGAAGAAACGAATTGCAAAATGGGATAATGTGCGCCTGCTGCTGATATTCGGTGTTGTGTTGGGGCATTTGATCGGGTATGTCAATCCGGATGGCAACAGCATGGACAAGGTGTATCTGTTCCTCTATGCCTTTCATATGCCGGCGTTTGTGTTTCTCTCCGGTCTGTTCGCCAAGCGGGCGATACAAGGTCGGCGGGTGGACAAGGCGTTCTCGTTTTTGCAGCTGTATTTTGTTATCAAATTTTCCATGTTTTTCGCCAAACGGGCGGTGGGCTTTGAAAGCAGGTTTGAGCTGCTGTCCACGCTGGAAATCGACTGGTACGCGCTGGCGATGTTTCTGTTTTATCTGGCGATGATGTTCCTGCAAAGGTACGATAAGCGGTATGTGATTCCCGCTGTGCTGCTGTTTGGCTGCATGGCGTGCTATGACCCGACGCTGGACGGCTGGCTGGTGCTGTCGCGTGCAGCGGTGTTTTTCCCGTTCTTTGTGTTGGGATATTATATTCCGCCGGACACGCTGGCGGCGCTGAGCCGAAGAGTTTGGTGCAGGCTGGCGGCAGCCGGTGTGTTGGCGGCGGCGGGCTGGACGGCGGCGAACCGCTATGATGAGCTGAAATGGACAATTCCGCTGCTCAAGGGCTATGCCTACGGCGTGCTGATAGAGGATGATCTGTTTTACTGGGGTGGACTGTACCGCCTGGCGATGTACGCCGCTGCGCTGCTGATGACGCTGGCAGTCTGCGTCCTGATGCCGTCGATACAGGGATTCTGGACGGGGATGGGCAGTCGGACGATGAGTGTTTATGCCCTGCACTTCTGCGCGATTTTTCTTGTGCTGACGAATACGCCGCTTCGCGAGACATTGGACGCGATGCCGGAGGTGCAGGCGAGCT
>CAVBHI010000314.1:0-3552 GCA_963595115.1 bacterium | reverse complement strand
CGCTGTGCGGGTTGCGTCCATGGAGACATTGCCGCCGCCAATGACGCAAACACGTTTGCCGGTAAAGTCCGGCGGGTTGCCCTCGCCAATGTCACGAAGCATTTCTACCGCAGAAATAACGCCGATGGATGTCTCACCGGGGATGCCGATTTTTTTATCAATGTGTGCACCAATACAGATGAACAGCGCATCAAACTGATCTTCCAGCTCGCGGAAGGTGATGTCTGCGCCGACCGAAACATCGGTATGTACTTCTACACCAGTTTGAAGAATAATATCAATGTCATTGTTTAGCATATCCTCCGGCAGGCGGTAGCGCGGAATACCGTAGCGCAGCATACCGCCGAGCTGTGGGCGCTGCTCGTAAACGACCGTCTGGTGTCCCATGAGCTGGAGGAAGAAGGCTGCGGACAGACCGCCCGGACCGCCGCCGATGATGGCAACGCGCTTTCCGGTCGATGGCTGCGGCTCGACAGCCGGAACATGCAGTGCGTTAATCGCGGCGAAGTGCTTCAAACCGCAGATGTTGACGGCGTCATCGATCATGTTTCTGCGGCAGCGCGCCTCACACGGGTGTTCACAGACAAAGGCGCAGGCAGTTGGAAACGGATTATCCTTACGGATCAGCTTGACGGCGTCGGCATAGCGTCCGGCGCGAATTAATGCAATATAGCCCGGAATGTCAACGTGAGCCGGACAGAGCGCAACACACGGTACCGGCTGGGTCAAGCCGCTGGTACAACGGTTGTTCTTGACGTGCTCAATATAATCGTCGCGGAAGCCGCGGACACCGCGCAGAACCATGGATGCCGCTTCGTATCCGATGGCGCAGTCAGCGGAATCCGCAATGGATTCTGCGGTCAACTCAATTCGACGGATGGTTTCCAGCGTCGCGCGTTCGCTTAGGACATCATCCATCAGATTGGCAAGCTGACCCAGACCGATGCGGCAGGGGGCGCACTTGCCGCAGGTCTGCGCATGACACAGCTTGAGAAATCCAAGGGAGATGTCCACGGGACATAGTCCCGGAGGGCTGGCGGCAATGCGTCGTTCCAAGTCCTGATACAGACTCTCAACGACCTTTTGCGCCTGATTTGGCGTATGTAAGCTCAGTCGGCTCAAAATGTTCAACTCCTGTTATTCGTAGTGGGTGTGCTTGAATTTTGATTGTCATTGACTGTCTTGTGCTCCAAGGGAAAGCAGAAAATCAAAGTGTCAAAAAATACTATATATTATTCAATATATTACTCATTTTAGCATAATCCCAGAATAAATCAATAGTATTTCTGATTTCCGAGTATTTGGTTGGGAATTATGAGTAAAAAGTTGAAAAAAGTGTTAAGAACGCACCATGCTGCGTACTCTCCTGTCGAGAAAGAGAAAAGAAATCCGGTGAAAAAAACAAACCGAATTTCACAGGAAATCCGGTTTGCTTGAATGAAGGTTTGCGGAAATGCCGCGTTAGAGTGAGGACTGATCCAGAGAAATCCAGCGGTAATCCTCCTGGGACAGCTCCTGCTCTCGCTCCCCGAAGTCGTCTACAGTCAGCTCCGGGTTTTTGATGCTGACACGGGAGAACGGCGGGATAGACGAAGTGATAAAGGCGTTGCCGCCAATGGTACAGCCCTCGCCGATGATGGTGCGTCCGCCGAGGATGGAAGCGCCGGAGTAAATCGTGACGTTGTTTTCAATGGTCGGATGGCGCTTCTTGCCTGCCAGCTTGAGACCGGCGCGGGTGGACAGCGCACCGAGTGTAACGCCCTGATAAATTTTGACGTTTGAGCCGATTTCGGTCGTCTCGCCGATAACAACACCAGTGCCATGGTCAATGAAAAAGTACTCGCCGATGGTTGCACCGGAGTTGATGTCAATGCCAGTCAGACCGTGAACATATTCACTCATAATGCGCGGAATATATGGAATATTGCGCAGATACAGCTCATGTGCAAGGCGGTGCACAAAGATGGCATGGAGACCCGGATAAGAGAAAATAATTTGCTCACGGCTTCCGGCTGCCGGATCACCATTGAGCGCCGCCTCGACATCGATCATCAGAAGCCGCTGAAGTCGCGGAAGCTCAAGGAAAAAGCCGTCGATGGCTTCCTTGGCGTGTCGCGTGACCTGATCGGTCTTGCCGCCCTCCTGATAAGCCAACGCCATTTCCAGCTGAGGATACAGCTTTTCATATAATGTGGACAGCATGTGTCCGGCAAAATAGGGAGCAGATGCACGACTTGGAATATCGGAACCGTAGTAGCCGGGGAACAGCAGACAACGGAAGTCCGACAGGATTTCAATGATAGTACGGCGATCCGGGCGCGGAAGACCGGATCGATGAAAAAACAGATCGCTGGATTGATAACCCTCGTTGAGTCGCTGGACGATGTAGTCCAGATTATCCTGAAAAATTTGATTGTCGGTACGCATATCGTAACTCCTTTATAACAGAGATAATAAGTAGCTGACAAGTGGAAGTGTAAAAATGGAAAAGATGGTTGTCATCATAATGCCACCAGCCGTGTATTCGTGGTCGGTACCGTATGCCTGCGAAAACATGGCAATGCTGGACATGCAGGGGAGTGCCGCCAGCATGGTAAGCGCGGTGACGAGTTCAAGATCGGCAAAGAATCGCCGCAGAATACAGTAAAATGCGATTGGCAGCAGAATCATCTTAATCAGAGACAATACGTAGAATTCTGCCTTGCGCGCAAAGCGCGGGATGTTACAGTAACAGAATAAACCGCCCAGATAAATTAAGGCGAGGGGAGAAGCGCTGGCGCCTATTTTGGTCAACGGACTGTCGATCATGCTGGGAAGATGAACGCCGAGCAGGATGCCGACAACGCCGAGCACAACGCCGACGGAGGCGGGATTTACCATACTGCGCAGATTGCTCAACAAGGACGGACCGTCCTTGCGGAGCGGAGAGGTCAGCTGGACGCCGACCGTCCACAGCAAAAACTGGTCAATGATGGTGTACAAGGCGATGTACAGCATTCCGTGATC
Source organism: bacterium (assembly GCA_963595115.1). Classification (GTDB taxonomy): domain Bacteria; phylum Bacillota; class Clostridia; order Oscillospirales; family Butyricicoccaceae; genus Butyricicoccus_A. Next base: position 546 of record CAVBHI010000314.1, on the reverse strand, counting down.
GGGATACAACGCCGCGATAATCGGAATGCCAATAAAGCCAACGTTGCCGAACATCGTCATCGCCTGCAAAAGCCGTGACTGCTCGCGCGGAAGGCGAAAAAGACGCGCCAGATAGTGTCCGATGATTGCCAATGTGAAAAATAACGCAGCGACAGCAACCAGCATAGGGAGATCGGCGATCAACTGTGCCCGCGTAGCTCCGTTGAGTGTGTTGGTAAAGATCAGGAGCGGCAGCGCCAGCTTCATGACAAACTGTGAGAGTACGGGCAAAGTCTGCTCGTTTAAAATATGCGTTTTTACCGCGATTACGCCGACGAAAATCAATACGGCAAACGAAATGGATTGATTAACAACAATGGGAAAGATGTTCATTCAGAATGAAAGCCTCCAATATAGTGATTTAGTATGTAATAAAATATTATAACATAGACGGACGAAAAAGAAAATGGATAAGTTTGACAGAAACGCAGTCTGCGCTGAGGATACAACACGGCAACAGCGACACCTTTTCGTTTGCCTTTGTCTGTGACTCTGGTATAATAACAG
>CAVBHI010000313.1:0-5004 GCA_963595115.1 bacterium | reverse complement strand
ATGCAGCTGGCTATTGCGCTTAACGCAATCGCTGAAAAGGGCGAGGCAGATCAGGAAGCTCTGGTTTCCACTCTGGTCGCTGAGAAGGCTGCCGCTGACGAGGCTGCTGCAGAGTAATCTCTGCTCCAACTTGGGATATTGTTATCCCGCCCACTTTATGATTTAATTTTGTAATAATGGAGGTAACTCACCATGACTATCAATGAGATTATGGATGCCGTCAAGGAGCTGAAGGTTCTTGAGCTGGCTGAGCTGGTTAAGGCTCTGGAAGAAGAATTTGGCGTTTCCGCTACTCCGGTTGCTGTTGCAGGCGCTGCAGGCGCTGCTGACGCTCCGGCAGCAGAAGAGAAGTCTGAGTTCGACGTTGTTCTGACCAACGCAGGCGACAAGAAGATCGGCGTTATCAAGGTTGTTCGCGCTATCACCGGTCTGGGTCTGAAGGAAGCAAAGGCTAAGGTTGACGAGTGCCCGTCTACCATCAAGGAAGGCGCTTCCAAGGAGGACGCAGAGTCCATCAAGGCTCAGCTGGAAGAGGCTGGCGCTACCGTAGAGCTGAAGTAAGTTTTTCTTACATCACATTACGAAAATTTCGGCAGATTCCGTTTGGAATCTGCCGTTTTTTTGCGCTTTTCTCCGTAAGAAGCCCCCATTTGTCAGGCATTCTATCATGCGGTCTGACAAACGGGGTGTCGTTTCTATTGGACTGTTTGTTCCTATCTCGTTTTAGCGGGAAATCTTGACCGATTTCGCGTCACACCAGCGTCCACGAATCGATGTGTTTTCCACCTTTTTGTACGTGCGGATACGCACATAGTACCGTTTTCCCTTCGTCAGCTTCGTGAGCTTATAGCTTTTCTTTGTGCTGCCCACAACAGAAATCTTTTTTGCGTTCCGAAACGACGAATTAGTCGCATACTGAATTTGATAGCCACGGCAGTTTTGAACCGTTTTCCACTGTATGTTCATCGTCTTCTTCGCGCTGTTTGACAGCTTGGTAATCGCTGTTTTCTGCGGAATGATGGTATAGTTTGCCGTAAGCGTTCCGGTGTAGCCATTTTGACCGGTAATTTGAACCGTTGCAGTGCCGATATTCGTGGCATTGATGTACTCCACCGTATAATACTTCGGATCAAGCGCTCTTCCGTTTCCGCCGAGCCGCACCGTCACCGGATTTTCACGCGTCGTTCCGGTATACGTCATCTTTGTGTATTGCATCTCCACAGAAGTCGTTCCCGGAATACCAATATTGGTGCCGTTCTTATCATCTGCCAGATAGTTCTCCATGTGCACTTCGCCGTAGCCGTACTGTTCATCCCAGCCCTTGTCTCCGAGATCCTCGGCATACGACTGTAAAACACGGCGGACTTGCGAAACCGTATAATCCGGATGCAGCAGCTTAATATATGCACCTGCTGCCGTCATAAAGGGCGTTGCCATTGACGTGCCGCTGTCCTTGCGCAGACCACCCCCGCGTGCGGCGCTCAAAATATCGCTGCCCGGTGCGGTAAAATCAATCGCATCGCCAAAGCTGGAGTAGCTCGCCAGCTGCCCCGTCAACGACAACGCCGAAACCGCAATCGTCGTACTCAGCGTCGCAGGATAAGTCATCGAATACCCTCTCGTATCGTGATCCATGCCCTCGTTGCCTGCCGATGCGAACACGACAATGTTCTTGTCATATAGATCCTGCAATGCTCGAGTCAACCCCTGTTCTGGATTCTCCGGATCCTCCAACGTACCCATGCTCATGTTCACCACGTCCGCTCCATTTTCTCCGGCATAGCGAAGCGCCGCTACTATTGCGGATAGCGAAGCCTTGTTCTCCGGATTGAACACGCGCAAAATCATCAGTGTAACATTATTCGGTGTGCTGTCTGCAACAATGCCGGCGACATGCGTACCATGTCCTTTCGCTATTGTATCCATGTCCTCATAATTATCTTCCGCCTGATCGTCATACAAGGCAAAATTATAGCCGGTAATTGTCCGTCCGTCAAAGAACTCATGGTCGGTGTCAATGCCGGTGTCGATGATTGCCGCCGTGACCGTACCGGTCACACCGGCGCTCTCCACATCGTCTCGCAGAACATCCAAGCCCATATGCGAAGCGCCCCACGAGGTGCTCCCCCTGTCTGCCGTTTGCAGCTCGGTTTCACTATCCAGAAGCATATCACCGGTATAAACACAATCCGTAAAGCAGTTGTCCGCTCCCACCTCTGCCGTCAGCTGCTCATACGCGGTCTGCGTTGCCTCGCGGGAGTCGAACTGTAGCATATACTCGCCATACTCTGCCCAGTGCAGAATCTCACTCGCGCCATAATCGCCCGCCAGCTCATCCGCATACACCATCAAGCGGCAGGTCTGATAGGGGTCGCGAACGTGTACGATGCCGTCCTCGTCGGTGAACGCTTCATAGTCTGTGCTCTGCTCAAAATACTGCTCTGCCGCTTCGGCGGAATCCAGAACGCTTGCCGCTTCCGCCCGCGACAGATCCAGCTGCTTGCGCAGCGAAATGTTCTCTCCATCCTTCTTTGCCTGATTGTTATCCGGATCGATTGTAATCTCTCCAAAATAATCATCCTGCCAGTATTCGTTGATGACGCTGCGAATCTGTGACCACTCTGTCACAATCTGTACCGGAACAGAATTCGATTCTCCGGCATCAATCTCCACAGCACCAACCGGAATGCTCCCTGCACCCAGCAGCGCCGCCAGCAGCAGCGCTGCTCCTCGTTTTGCAATGTTTTTCATTATACATTATACCTCCTTGACACGATTCCAATTCGGTTCTTTATTCCTCTGTGCTCCCGCATTCGGTACATTCCGCACAGCCCGCACAGGAAGAAGGCTCGTATTTCATCAACGAGCCTTCTGTCAGTCGCTGCAGATGATATAGTCTCTCGTTTATCATATCCCAGAAGCAGTACGGCAAATGATCGCGATGTCCGCGGTGAATCAGCACGCACTCCCAACATTTTCCGTGATGCGGACATTTCTCCGGACACGAACAGTAGTCAATCCCGCTCTCCGCAATCTCCTTCAGCGCTTCCATCTTAATCCGGTACTGCTCTGCTTCTGTGATTTTCCCCTCACGTCCCATGCGATCCTGGTAAATCATTTTCTCATTCCAATCCACACGAATCTGCTTTTTTTCGTCCATTTTTCTCCTCATTTCTCTACTTTCCCGTGTTATTTCTTACCCTAATGCAATTCTATTTCTCTATTATAGCGAAAAGTGTCTCATTTTACAACAACGCCCATATAAAAACCACCGCTCTGCCGAACAATAAAACTGCCGCTGTGGCAGAGCAGTTGCTCCTTCCCAGCGGCAGCGATCCGTCACGTCACTTCAATATTGCGGCGCAGGATGATGAACTTTCCGTCCTCCGTCGTCTGACCCGTCGGCACAAACCCATTGGACATATAATAATGCGGTCCCGCCGGGCGGCTCGCCAGCGGCTTTGCCTGCAATACCTTCTTTCCCATGCGGCGATAGGTACTCACGGCATGACCCATGAGCTGCGGACCAAGACCACAGCCGCGGAATTTCGGAAGAATACCCGTTCCTCCCATCTCGCCAATCTCATTGTCGCGATTTTCCACGGTGTTCATCGCAATGATTCCGGCGTGCTCCTTGCCGATCATGCCATACGACACTGCCTCCGGAATGACCTCCTGGAAGCCGCGCAGGCGCGCTTCAATCTTTTCATCCGGATACGCTTCCTCGCCATAGGTCGGCCAGTAAATCATATGGAACAGCTCCAGTGTCAGTGCCTTTTCCTCCGGATCATCCCAGTCCACCGGCTTAAACCACAGCTGCAATGAGCGCGGCACATCCACCGTATCGCTCCACTTGAGTAAGCGGAAGGTGGACAGCTCCGGCGGAAGATGGCTGGTGTCGTTTTTATAATCCACGCGAACCGTACCGTCGTCTAAGAACACCATCCGCGCAACCGATGTATTATCGCCCCAGCCGACCTGCATCAGCTGCTCCGGCGGAAGCCCCAGCGCCAGTGTAAGCACGACGCGTGTCACCGTGCCGTGCGTGACCACCGCGATGCGCTTGCCATCGTTCTGCGCCGCCAGTTTGCGGATCTCATTCCACACGCGCTGACCCGCCTGCGGAATCGTCTCACCCTTCGGCGGCTGGCATTCCCACGGGCGGTTGCACCAGCAGTCATACCGCTCGCTCTGGAACTCCTTCAGCTCCTCCCACGGCTTGTCCTCCCACGCGCCGAGGTCAATCTCCCGCAGATTTCGATTCTCCTGCACCGCCATGCCCTTCGGCTGTGCAATTGCCAGCGCCGTGTGACGCGCGCGGGAGAGATCGCTGGAATAAATCGCGTCCAGAGGAATCGTGCGGAATCGATCGCCAACCATCTTCGCCTGCTGGAGTCCGCGCTGGGTCAGCAGGCTGTCATACTGTCCATGGCAGCGCCGGGCAATGTTGCCCTCTGCCTCGGCGTGCCGAATTAAATACACTGTCGCACTCATAGCTGTAACGCTCCTGTCAATTCTGTCACATTCTTGACACCGTGGCTGTCACAGAATTCCTCGATTTCCTTTGCCACGCGCACCGGCGTCATCGGGTCGGCAAAGCACGATGTGCCGACGGCGATGGCACTTGCGCCCGCCATCATCATCTCCACTGCATCGCGTCCCGTCCGGATGCCGCCCATACCAAGCAGCGGAACGTTGACCGCCTGATGCACCTGATATACCATGCGAACCGCCACCGGGAACACCGCCGGACCGGACAGACCGCCCATAACGTTTGACAGAATTGGGCGGCGCGTCTCAATGTCAATGCGCATACCCAGCAGGGTGTTGATGAGCGACAGCGCATCCGCGCCTGCGCCCACCGCCGCACGGGCGATCTCCGCGATGTCCGTGACATTCGGGGAGAGCTTGACGATCAGCGGCTTTTTCGCATATCGCTTGACCTCGGAGACAACCTCCTCGACCATCTTCGGCTGTGTGCCAAACGCCATGCCGCCGCACTTG
>CAVBHI010000312.1:0-9200 GCA_963595115.1 bacterium | reverse complement strand
TATCCAACCAGTCCAGCACATCGGCAGACAATGCCGCTGCCGCCAGATGCCCCTGCTGATGGGATACCGCAAAAAACGGAACGCCCTCGGCGCGGGCAATGCTGCGCGCCGTCCCCTCTCCGCAGAGAAAGCACGGCATATACGATCCATCCACGGCGCGCGGGCGCGTACTGGCGGCGATGGCAGCCAAGCCGTGTCCAAAGCCGGATGGCAGCTCCGCAATGCGCTCCGGCAGATGCAGGACATGCTGAAACAGGGCATCGCTCTGGCGAAGCCCGACTCGTCCTTCGGGTACCTCCAGCAAACGCCCTGCATTCGTCCATGTGAAATCGGTTGTATCAAACAGTGCCGCAGACGTGCGGTAATTTGATGTGTCAATGCCAAGATAGCACGCCATAATCAGGCTTCCTTCCGCTCTTCCCATCCATCTCGATTCGCTGCGCCGAGGATGCCATTGATATAGCCGGATGCCTCCTTCGAGTCATACTTTTTTGCCAGCTCCACCGCCTCATTGATTGCCGCGCTCGTCGGAACATCCTCTGTATAACGCATCTCATACAGCGCCAGACGCAGAATCGCCACCGTAATGCGCGGCAGACGCTCCTTGTTCCAGTTCGTCGAATACTTGCTGATCGCTTCGTCCAGCTCTGCCAGATGATTTCCGACACCCACAACCGTATTGGTAATATACAGCTTTTGATCGCTGTCTAGCGAACCGGCATACAGCGAAATATCTCCAGCCAATGAATCCAATACCGATTGCTCCAGACGCGCCGAGACAATCTCATCCAGCTCAAATTCCTGAAAACCAAGCTCAAAAATCAGATGAAGGGCAATTTCTCTTGATTCTTTTCTACCCACGGGCTACCTCCATTATTTTCATGCCGCCACAAACAAAGCGGCATGGTTCATTAAAATTAAAATGCAGTATTATTATACATCAATCGCTGTCAAAAAGAAACCCTTGATGTGGCGGCAATTGCAAACCTCTCGTGCGCCATACGCCAATTTCTTTCCGCAAAACAGGACAAAAGCAACGGCTCTTGCAGGAATATCCGGCAAGCTACCGTTGCTTTTTCTGCTTTGTCATTGCAATTCACATGACATGAATTACTCCGCCGCATCCGGCGCTTTCTTTTCCGATGCAGCAAACGACAGACCGCCGATGTTAATATTGACTGCCGTCGTGCGCATTCCGGTCATCGACTCGATCGAGGACTTAACGGCATTCTGAACCTGCTTGGAAACTTCGCGAATATTGTATCCGAACTCTGCCAGAAAGCTAATTTCCACCTCGACGAGATCACCATGGAATTCCACTTTTACACCTTTAGACAGGTTCTTCTTTCCCAGAAATTCCGCCACATTCGTACCGATTCCGGAATACAGACTGCCGACTCCCGGGATCTCCGATGCCGCAATTGCTGCGATCGAGGCAATGACATCCTCGGAAATACGCACACTGCCCTGTTCTCCGCCCGATGTCCAATATGCCTTGCTCTCTGCCATGGGTATCACGCTCCTTTTAAGGAGATTATACCATATCATGCGGTCTTTGCAAAGGATGAATTCCGTTCCAGCTCAGAAGCCATCCAAAAAGTCACAAAAGTGGCGGACATCTCGCAAAAACATACCGCTTTCATTCAATATGATTTAGTTTGCATCATTGATTTTAATAGTTGACAGCTCGACTCCGGTCTCCGCGACGATAATATCCGCAACCTTTGCCACGTCTGTCTCCGTCAGCTTTCCATTTTTTCCGGCAACGGTTGCCGAGACAGAGCCGTCTTCGATGGTGACGACAGCATCCGAAAATCCTTTTCCCTGAATCCGACTTTCGATTTTGGATTCCAGAACAGCGTTTGCGGCAATCGCGCTGATCTGGCGGGTGGCATCTTCCTTGGTGCTCTCAGTGGCATCCTCACTGCTCGCCGTCTCTTTCAGGATGGAAAGAGCCTCATCTCGCGCAGTCTGCCGCTTCAGTCTTGCTTGGGAAAACGAATCATCACCGGAAGAAGCCGTCGAAGAATTGGCATTCGTACCTCCCGCAGCACTATCCTTCGTTGTTGTTTTGTTCCCCGACGTCTTTTTCTCGCTTTTGCTGTCTGTTTTGTTTTGAACTGCATTGCTGTCGGCGTTGACCGACGTCACCTCTCCGTATACGCTCTCCGCCGTGTCTTCCGTCTGCGCCGCCACAGTCAGCTCAGATGGCGATTGAAAATAACTCCAGTTCAGATATACAGCAACACACAGCATTAAGCCGATCACACCATATACCGCACCTCGTTTTTTCAGGGATACCATAGCATTATTACCTCCTATTGACTCATTTTTAAGACTGAAATGTGGTCGGATGATATTCCGCACAAAGAGGACATTGCCTCGGTCAGCTCCAGCTGCACTCGACTGTCATCCGCTCCATCACAGATAATGACAGCACCGCGAAAGGTCGGATAATTGCTCGTCACCAGCACAGGACGTTCTCCATAGCTCCCATCCGAAAGAATTGACATGGTGCTCTGATAATTTTCACTGTTGGAATTCTCTCCGGACGATTGGCTGGACTGCGTGACATCGGATGCATACACCGACTCCTCTCCCGTTTCCATCGAAAGCATTACTTCCACGCGCCCAACACCGTCAATCGCAGACAAACTGGAGCAAATCTCCTGCTCAAATGTCTCCAAATCAAACTGCTGTGCGTTTGTCTCCGGTGTCTCCTCCTGTTTTGTCTCCTGCGGCAGGGTCACAAGCATCAGCAGAACCCCTGCCGCAATGACTAGAAGAAAATACCGATAGCGTTTCCAATACGCAAGGAATTGCTCTTTTCCTTGCATTAACTGCCCTCGCTTCGTATCGAAATCACCTCTTTTCGCACGCCCAACTCATTTTGCATCAGCTGCTCTATGCTGTGCTTTTGCTCCGCTGTATATGCATCGCATAATACAGACACTTCTGCAACTTGCAGCTCGCCATCGTCCGAAAGCGTAAGCGTTGCCACTCCATTCACGCCAAGTTCCCGCAGTCTGCCTTCCAAATACTGCTCGGTTTGTTTGCGAAAGGTTTCTTCAACTGCATCTCTATATGCCTTTTCCTGTTCTTGCGGCAAATTTGTTTCTATGCCACTCACCCAAGATAGAACATCCGGTAGCTGAAACCGACGCAGCGGATTGATAATCGCCAGCAGCAGAAGCAGACCGATCGCCAGTTGCAACACACTGCGCTGCGATTTTTGTTCTGTCACGGTCAGCATCACCGCGCCGAACAACGATGCCGCCGTGATGCTTAAAATCAGTTGTCGAAAAAATGCAATCATACGCCGGTAATAAAGATGACTGCATACGCCAGCTCAAAAAACAAAATCATACAACAGCTCCCCAGCATTCCCAAAATCAGTCCAAAGCTGCGCGTTAATCCATCCATCAGCCCCAGCAGCGAGGTCGGGCAAATCGGCGAGAGAATCGCCGTACCCGCTCGGAAGAGCAAATAGCTCAAGCCCAGTCGAATGAACGGCAGCAGACAGACAGCAATCACACACAGCATCCCAAACACACCAACGGCATTCTTCACGACAGAGGCGCTGGAAAGCACCGTTTCCGCCGCGTTGGAGAGAATGCTTCCGACAACCGGAATCGTGCCGGACAGCGCAAACTTGGCGGCGCGCACCGCTGTCGCATCGGTGCTGCGCGTGACCGCGCCGAACACCGTGATATATCCGATAAATGCCGACAGCAAAATTTTAAGCGTACTGCTGATAAGCCAGCGCAGAAAATCGGCAAGCCGTGTCAAAATCCCGTTTCCAAGAGCAGCGTTCACTGTAATCATAGCAATGTATGCAGAAACCATCGGAAGCAGTACTCCGGAAATCAGCGCCACGCACAGGTGAAATGCGAATTCCGTTGCCGTAAACAGCATCACGCCGGTTGCCGCCGCCCCGCACAAGGATGCCGCTGTCATAACAACCGGAAGCATGGACGTCGATAGAACCGAAAGCTCCTCCGCCGTCGATTTACACAGCGACATCAAGCTCATCAAATCCGAAGAGACAACCGCCGTCATTCCCAATGCCCCTGCCATGGTTAGAAACAGCGGAGAACCGCCTGTGCCGTCGGGAAATCCCGCAACGCAGCTGCATAAAATCAGGATCACCATGACCTTCGCCAGCATGACCAACGTGGTTTTCAGTGCATCTCCGGAACGACTGCGGCAATGTGCACCAAAGACTGCAAGAACCTGTGCAAGGTTTGTACAGTTGTCCAGCGAAAGCTCTCCCACCATGCTTTGCGTCTCTCCTGTCATTCCTGCCGTGATATTTTGCCGCGCGGCGCTGCGGAAGGATTGTATGCGTCCGACTCCACAGCCTGCGCCGGTATTGTCATCCAGCTGAGTAAAACAAGCAGCAGCATCCATCGTTTCATCTTCTTCCCCTATCCCAGAATGGCGGCAATCAGTGCAAATACCTGCTGGACAAGCGGGATGCACACCGCAATCGAAGCCACTGTTCCGGCAAGCTCCAGCTTGACCGCCAGCGCCCCCTGTCCTGCATCGCGGCACAGCGCCGAAACAATCCGGACAAGAACCGCGATCCCGACTGCCTTCAGAACCAGAAGATACAGCTCGCCATCCAAGCCAGCCGATGTCATAATATGCGATAAATCGCGGATGATCAGCCGCAGCGGTTCGAGAACGCAAAGGAACAGAACCATAACACAGGTCAACGAGACAAATACGGCAAACACCGGAGAGACTGGGCGAAGAAAGACGGTCAACACCGTACCCAGCAGTGCAACCGCCGCCAGCGTTAGAATCAGCGTCATCGTTAAAACCCAAATACCGACTGGATCATAGAAAACAATCGGCTGATCTCTTGTACTACCATCATGGTTACGACAATCAGTCCTGCCAGCGTCGTCATCATCGCCTGTTCCTCTCGTCCGGAGCGAATCAGCAGTTGGTTCAGCACCGCCACCAAAATACCGATTGCTGCAATTTTAAAGATCAAATCAACGTCCATTTCATCACCCATACACCAGTTTCTTGCACTCGGAACACCAGAAACCATTGGCTTGGCGTTTCCGATGCGCGCTAAATCAATACCAGAACCAGCAGCAATCCCGCCGCGACACAGCAAGTGCGGTAAACCGTTCCCTTGCTTTTACACTCTGCTTCCGCCAGCTTGAGCTGATTTTCCAGCCGCTTATGTGCATATGCAAGGCACTTCTGCTGCGAATGCACATCATATTTCCCAATGAAGTCGGAAAGATCACAGAAAACAAGCACATCATCCGGTCGAAGCCCGATTTCCGGCCCGATTTGTTGAAAACCTTTCATCCACTTATAGGTCAGGGACAGACCGTCCTCTTTTTCCAAATCCGTATAAATATAGGAAAATACGTGACCAACCGCATCGCTCGGATTATGTGCCAGCAGCTGCACAATATCTGGCACGCTGGAAAGCCGATAGGATAGTTCGCCGTCAATGACATCCAATGCGGAGAGCAGATCACGCAGCGCCCGCACCCGTCCTTGATATTGCTGATGCTGCGCCATTCCGATTCCGGTAAAAGAACCGATAACCAGAACAATTCCTACTAGTTTCAGCAAACTACTTTCCCCCTTCTTCCAGTATTATTTTTTGTAAGGTATGATCCTTATTTAATTGCAAATAGAGAGAAAATACCTCAGATTCTAATATATAGCGATACAGCGGTCTGGTTTGAAAATCATGGAAGCACGCTGCATGAGCGGATGCCAGCACGGCTACGCCGCAGTGGGCGCAGTACAGCGCCGCACGGATGTCCTGTTCTGTGGTAATTTCGTCTAAAACAATGACCTCCGGCGACATTGTTTTCACCAGCATCAGTGCCGCCTCAGCCTTGGGGCAGCCGCAGATAACATCGGTGCACGGTCCAACGGAAAACTGGGGCTGTCCACGGTACAGTGCCGCAAGCTCACCGCGTTCGTCGGCAATTCCTACGCGATACCCTTTTTCGGATAACTGACGCGCCAAATCGCGCAGCAATGTCGTTTTTCCGTACCTCGGCGGCGAAAAAAACACCGTACTGCAAAGCAGCTGGTTCTGTGTCACCGCCTGTACGATTTCCGACGGCGCTGCGCCCTTGATCTGCCGCGCAACGCGGAGATTGACCGAGGACACGTGGCGAAACGAAACGATGCCTCCATCGCTCCACACCGCCTCCCCACACAGTCCCATCCGATGTCCGCCGGGGAGTGTCACATATCCATGCGACAGACCGGCGGCAAACGTATGTGCAGAATAATTACAGGCACGGTCTACTACGTCCTGAATCATCTGCGGTGTAAGCGGGCGTCCTCCTGCTGTGTGCTCGGTCTGCGCGTCGGCAACCTTCAAGGGCAATCCCGCGCGAAGACGAATTTCTTCGCATATCGGCTTGCTTTGTTCAATCCATGGCTGAAGGTAAACCCGCAGTGGCTGCGGGAGACAGCCGATTGCCTGTATTAGTTCTCGATCCGGCATATTTTGTTCCCTCCTGTCTTTGCTTCAGCATATGGAAAAGCGGACGAACATAGAACCGGATATTTACTCAATAAGGAACAGAAGCCACGTTTAATTTTCCAACGAATTATGCAATTGAACTATATTTCTATCGAAAAACAGGAACATAAGTGTCGAAAGCCATAAGGAATTTCGTAATCTTCTTGCAAACTTGATGGACATGTTGTATTATATTTTTGTTGCATGGTTGTGCAGAATCAAATTTGGTAGATGTTGAAAAGTACTATAGAGGAGGAACTTGAAAAATGTATCAAATCCTTGAAAAGCGTCGTTTGAGTGCAAATGTTGTCCAGCTGGTCATTGATGCACCGTACGTTGCAAAGAAGGCGGAGCCAGGCCAGTTTATCATTCTGCGTACCAACGCAGATGGCGAGCGCATCCCGCTGACCATTTCGGCTTATGACCGTGAAAAGGGCACCATTACCATCGTTGTACAGGAAGTTGGCGCAACGACCATGGAGCTTGGCATGATGAACGAGGGCGACTGCCTGCACGACTTTGTCGGTCCGCTGGGTCAGGCATCTGAGTTTGAAGGCGTGAAGAAGGTAGCTGTTGTCGGCGGCGGCTTGGGCTGTGCAATTGCTCTTCCTCAGGCAAAGAAGCTGCACGAAATGGGTGTTGACGTAGATCTGATCGCTGGCTTCAAGAACACCGATGCAATCATTCTGGAGGATGAGATGCGTGCGGCATGTACCCGCCTTGTTCTGTTGACGGATGATGGTTCCAATGGCAATAAGGGCTTTGTTACCGACGGTCTGAAACAGCTGATCGAGGACGGCAACAAGTATGATATGGTTATTGCAATCGGTCCGATGATCATGATGAAGTTTGTCTGCAAGACCACCGAGCCGTATGGCATTAAGACGATTGTTTCCATGAACACCATCATGGTTGATGGTACTGGCATGTGCGGCGGCTGCCGTCTGACCGTTGGCGGCGAGACGAAGTTCGCTTGCGTTGACGGTCCGGACTTCGACGGTCATCAGGTTGACTTTGACGAGGCAATGCGTCGTTCGGCAATCTACAAGGCTCAGGAGCAGGCTGCTATCGCTGCCCACAAGGAACACTGCAATCTGTTGAAGATGGAGGTCAAGTAATCATGGCTAATATGTCCCCGGTGAAGAATCCGATCCCGGAACAGGATCCTAATGTAAGAAATAAGAATTTTAAGGAAGTATCCCTCGGATACGATGAGGCAACTGCGGTTGATGAAGCAAATCGCTGCCTGCATTGCAAGCATCAGCCATGTGTTGCCGGATGTCCGGTAAATGTTCAGATTCCGGAATTCATCGGTCTGATCAAGGAAGGTAAGTTCCTCGAAGCAAATGCAAAAATTAAAGAAACCAGCGCTCTGCCGGCGGTCTGCGGTCGTGTTTGCCCGCAGGAGAGCCAGTGCGAGTCGAAGTGTGTTCGCGGCATCAAGGGCGAGCCGGTTGCCATCGGTCGTCTGGAGCGTTTTGCTGCGGACTACGCAATGAATCATCCGGACGGTGAGCCGATTGTCGTTCCGGAATCCAATGGTCACAAGGTTGCGATTGTCGGTGCCGGTCCGGCGGGTCTGACCTGTGCTGGCGATCTGCGCAACATGGGCTATGACGTAACGGTATTTGAAGTACTGCACACCGCTGGCGGTGTTCTCATGTACGGCATTCCGGAGTTCCGTCTCCCGAAGGCAATCGTACAGAAGGAAATTGATACGCTGAAGGCAAAAGGCGTAGAGTTTGTTCTGAACTTCGTTGTCGGTCGTACCGAGACCATTGACGACCTGTTTGCGGATGGCTATGAGGCAATCTTTGTCGGCTCTGGTGCGGGTCTGCCGATGTTCCTGCACATTCCGGGTGAGGGTCTGAATGGTGTATATTCTGCAAACGAGTTCCTGACCCGTGTCAATCTGATGAAGGCATACAAGGAAGACTCCTCCACGCCGATCTACCACGCGAAGAAGGTTGCTGTTTTTGGCGGCGGCAACGTTGCCATGGACGCAGCGCGCGTTGCAAAGCGTCTGGGCGCTGAGGAAGTTTATATTGTTTATCGTCGTACCGAAACCGAGCTGCCAGCTCGTGTAGAAGAGGTTCACCACGCCAAGGAAGAGGGTATTATCTTCAAGCTGCTGGCAAACCCGATTGAAATCTTGGGTGATGAGAACTCACATGTCAGCGGCGTTCGCTGCCAGGTTATGGAGCTGGGTGAGCCGGATGAGTCCGGTCGTCGTCGTCCGATTCCGGTAGAAGGCGAGACCTTTGTTCTCGATGTTGATGCGGCTGTCGTTTCCATCGGCACTTCTCCGAATCCGTTGATTCGCCACACCACTCCAGGTCTGGACACCAACCGCAAGGGTTGCATCGTTGCCGATGATGAGGGTGTAACCACGAAGAACGGTGTATTTGCAGGCGGCGATGCTGTTACGGGCGCTGCTACGGTTATCTTGGCAATGGGCGCTGGTAAGAAGGCTGCCGCTGCTATGGATGAGTACATCAAGAATAAGTAATTCAAATTGCTGATAAATCAGAAAGAACGATCCGTTTTCGGGTCGTTCTTTTCTTGCCTAAAAAGCACGGTTTCGTGTCATCGGAAGGTTACATCCAAATGCCAGTGCATGCTTTCTATAGGTTCTATAATAAATGTTGGGGTCAGGAAAACCTGGCCCAAAAAATTTTGCAAA
>CAVBHI010000311.1:0-3343 GCA_963595115.1 bacterium | reverse complement strand
AGGTAGTTGATGTCTGGATTGCGGCGAGCGGATTCCAAAATAAAGCGCCCTTTGCCGCAGCCGATCTCCAGATAAAGCGGATGATCGTTGCCAAACTGTTCGCGCCATCTGCCGCGCAGAGCCTGCGGGTCTGTCACAATGACGGAAGAGCAGTTCTCCAGACGCGTACTTAGATTTTTCTTTTTACGCATACGCATGGGAAAGTTCTCCTTTTTCGGGGAATCGTCTGTTTTTTGATTCCAAAGTGACCTTATTATATCGTATTGTTGAGAAAAATTCAATTGCTATCTGAAATGCAAACGAGAAATCGCCGTAAGGCAATCTGAAGAGAAATGGGTGTTGTTATGTTTGAACGATCAAGTGGCGTTGTGCTGCACATCTCGTCCCTCCCGTCCCCGTATGGTATCGGAACGATGGGAAAAGACGCGTATCGCTTTGTTGACTTTCTCCGCGATGGCGGACAGACCTATTGGCAGGTTCTTCCGTTGGGACAAACCGGTTTTGGCGACAGCCCGTACCAGTGTTTCTCTGCGGCGGCGGGAAATCCATATTTTATTGATTTGGATGAGTTGCATGAAATAGGACTGCTGACGCAAGAGGATTTGCGGGAAGCGAACTGTGAAAAAACACCGGACGCAGTGGACTTTGCCCGCTTGGCAGAGACGCGGTTTGATATTCTCAAGCGTGCCTTTGCCCGCGCGGATGACCGCTTGAAGGGAAAGGTTGAGGCGTTCCGTATGGAGAATGCCGATTGGGTTATGGATTACGCGATGTTCCTGTCGCTAAAGCTGCATTTTGACCAAAAGGCGCTGTGGGATTGGGATGATCCGGCAATCAAGGCTAGAGAGCCGGAGGCGATGCGTAAGTATGCGTTTGCCTTGAAGAAATCCATTGATTTTTATATTTTTCTACAGTATTTGTTCTTTGAACAGTGGAATCGTTTGCGGGCATATGCCAACAAGCAGGGCATTCAGATTATCGGTGACATTCCGATTTATGTTTCGGCGGATAGCTGTGATGTCTGGGCGCATCCGCAGATGTTCTGCGTCGATGAGGATCTCAAGCCATCGTTGGTTGCCGGTGTCCCGCCAGATTACTATAGCCCGACGGGACAACTGTGGGGCAATCCAGTGTATAACTGGGACTACATAGAACGGGATCATTATCGTTGGTGGATTTGGCGCGTGCAGCGCAATTTAGCGTTATTTGATGTCTCGCGTCTGGATCATTTCCGTGGATTCCAGGCGTATTGGGAAGTTGCCGCAGACGAAGAGACCGCGATCAATGGCAAGTGGCTGCCGGGACCGCGCATGAAGCTGTTTGACGCGATTCGTGAGAAGCTGGGCAGCGTACCGTTTATTGCAGAGGACTTGGGCGATATTGATGACGATGTACGGGAGTTTCTTGCAGAGAGCGGATATCCCGGAATGCATGTGATGATTTTTGGTCTGCGCGCCGATGAGGACAATGACCATCTGCCGCATAACTGGATTAAGAACAGCGTAGGATATACATCGACACATGATTCGGAAACGATCTGCGAACAGGTTCTGGATCATTGTACCGAGGAGGATCGTCGGTTTACCTATGAGTATCTGCGTACGAACGAGCGAGAGCCATTGGGTTGGAGCGCGATTCGGACGGTATTCCTGTCTCCAGCGATTATTGCTATGACGACGATGCAGGATGTGCTGTCGCTTGGGGCAGATGCCCGTATGAATCGTCCGGCAACACTGGGAGGAAACTGGAGCTGGCGTGTCCGGAGAGAGGCGATTAATGCTGATGTGGCGAAATTCCTGCGCCGTGCGACATTTGGCTCGAAACGCCTGAACCCAAAGACAGTTGTCGGCAGCAAAAAGAGGGGAGAATAACGTGAAAAAAGCAGTCATTTTTGACCTGGATGGTACACTGCTCAATACGTTGGAGGATCTGCGTGCGGCGGTTAATGACGCGTTGCGCAAGCGAGGACTGCCGCCGCGCAGCTTGGAAGAGGTTCGGATGTTTGTCGGAAACGGCATTCGCCAGCTGATGAAGCGCAGCCTGCCGGAAGGCGCATCTGATGAGGAAATTGATGTAGCTTTGTCGGATTTTCGCTGCCATTATTATCAGCACCTGTGTGACGCGACACAGCCGTATGATGGTATTCCGGAGATGGTTGATGAGTTGGCACGGCGCGGTGTGAAGATGGCGGTGCTGTCCAACAAAGTGGATGAAGCGAGCAAGAAGCTGATCGAGCATTTCTTCCCCAAACGGTTTGCGCTGGTATTCGGCGAACGGAAGGGAATTCCACGAAAACCGAATCCAATGTCTTGCCTGGAGATTATGCAGCACCTGAAGGTCAAACCGGAGGAGGTGCTGTATGTCGGGGACTCCGGTGTGGATATGCAGACGGCACATAATGCCGGTTTGTATGGCATCGGCGTGACATGGGGCTTTCGCAGTCGGAAAACGTTGGAGGAAAATGGAGCAAAGCGATTGCTTGACACTCCAAGCCAGCTGCTGGATATATTGTAAAACGCAAGAGAAACACGTTTTGTTGGTATTTTTAGAACAAAATGTGTTTCTTTTTATTGTCAATGCGTGGGAATTTCGGTATAATAAAAAATATGGAATGATTGGTACGACGGAAAGGAAAGTGATTAGTATGGAGATTCAACAGGTACGAGATGCGCTGGAGCGCCGCGGTTATATGACGTCGTATTTTGCGACGAAGGAAGAAGCAGCCAATTATCTGGCAGAAGAGCTGAAGGGCAAGAAGGTTGCGTTCGGCGGCTCGGTAACGCTGGATCAGATGAATGCATATGATGTGATCGGTAAGGAATCCGACGTACATTGGCATTGGAAGGGCGACAGCTTCTGTCAGGACGCCGACGCGTACATTGCCTCGGCAAACGCGGTGGCAGAGACCGGCGAGATCGTCAACATTGACGGCGTGGGCAACCGTATTGCCGGCACGCTGTTTGGCTCGAAGGAGATCTATCTGGTATGTGGTGTCAACAAAATTGTTCCAACACTGGCAGATGCGCTGGAGCGTGCGCAGAATATTGCTGCGCCAAAGAATGCGGTTCGCATCGGATGTAAGACACCGTGTGCGGCAGCCGAAGGGGAAAAATGCTTCCATTGTATGTCTCCGGCGAAAATTTGTCGTGCAACAGTGATTTTGAATGGACCGACACTGGCAAAGGATCGGTATGAAATTGTATTGATCGGAGAAGAACTGGGGTATTAATGACAACGTGCGGACTGTCTGATTGCTTCGGGCAGTCCTCCGATAAAAAAAATAAAAAATGTACATTAGTCAATGATGTGAGACTGGAAGAAGAGCGGTTCGTCAATTGAAGTC